>JAWVGK010000025.1:0-7337 GCA_033855155.1 Solirubrobacteraceae bacterium
GGATCTGCTGCGACAGCGCCGGCTGCGCGACGTGCTCGCGCGCGGCGGCGCGGGTGAAGTGCCGCTCGTCCGCGAGCGCGACGAGGTAGCGCAGCTGCCGAAGATTCATGCGTGCAGCTTATGACCAAACGCAAGTCTGCGTCTTGGACATCTGGATTGCGACCCGCAACCCTTTGCCGTGTTGCCTCCTCCCGCCATCGCGCCCCACCGGACCGTCGACCTCCCGTCCGGTGGGGCCGCGAGGCAACTCCGTCTGCGCTGAGCGATCCCCGCCGCACGTCGCCCGGCGCAGGCGCAGCGGCCCGCCGATCGCCGCGGCTATCGTCCCCGCACGCGGTCCAGCGACAAGGAGCCACGCCACATGGGAGTTCTCGATGGGAAGGTCGCGATCGTCACCGGCTCGGCGCGCGGCATCGGTCGCGCGACCGCGCAGCTGCTGTCCGAGCACGGCGCGAGCGTCCTGATCAACGACCTCGACGGCGACCTCGCCGAGCAGACGGCGTCCGAGATCGCCGGCGAGACCGCCGTCCACGCCGGCGACCTGACTGTCGACGGCGCCTGCGACGCGCTGGTGCGGGCCGCGATCGACGCCTGGGGCCGGATCGACATCATCGTCAACAACGCCGGCTACACGATCGACGGCATGCTGCACAAGATGACCGACGAGCAGTTCCAGCGGATGCTCGACATCCACGCCGTCGTCCCGTTTCGCGTCTGCCGCGCCGCCGCCCCGCACCTGCGCGAGCCGGCCAAGCAGGAGCGGGAGGCGGGGGTCGAGGTGTTTCGCAAGATCGTCAACGTGTCGTCGATCTCGGGCACGATGGGCAACGCCGGCCAGGCCAACTACGCCGCCGGCAAGGCCGCCGTCGTCGGCCTGACGAAGACGCTCGCCAAGGAGTGGGGGCAGTTCAAGATCAACGTCAACGCCGTCGCCTTCGGCTTCATCGACACGCGCCTGACGGCCGCCAAGGAGCACGACAACACGATTGAGATCGGCGGCGAGACGGTTCAGCTCGGGATCCCCGAGCAGCTGCGCGGGATGTCGTCGATGCTCATTCCCCTGGGCCGCCCCGGCACGGCGGTCGAGGCAGCCGGCGGCGTCTTCTTCCTCTGCTCGCCATGGTCGAACTACGTCCACGGGCAGACGCTGAACGTCACGGGCGGGCAGTTCACCGGCATGACGACGTAGCCGGGGCCAGGCGGGGCGTTCGGTCGGCGCTTCTTCACCCGCCCGCGGGCCCCGGCCGCCGGCGTCGGTCTCCCTACGCCGCTGACGCACAACGAGCCCCGCGCACGACCCCTCATGTGTTGCGTGCCTCCGGAACGTTTCCGTGTCAGGCCCCGCTGCGGGATCTCGCTGCGGCCTGACCCATCGGGAACGGCCGACCGGGCTCCCGGAAGTCGAGCAGATCCGTGTCCGCCGCGTTGGCGGGCAACCGATTGCAGGCGTCGAGCCGAGATTTGCTTAGCGCCGTGTTCGTGGAGAAGCGATACGAATTTGTCGGTTGCGGCGATCGGCGATCGACAGGCTCGGCGAGATGCAGTCTTGTACCGGCATAGCGCGTACGTTCTGCATCTCGACGAGCCGGCAGCGGCGCCGTCATGCGGTCTCGCTGCCTCCCCGCGCACCCTGCTGCTTGTCTCCCAGACGCGCTCTCGATGGTCGCGTCGGGCTATGCCGGCGGAAGCGCGGGATCAGATTCAGAGGCGGCGAGAGCGCCGGAGATATCGGGGAGGGCACCGTGCCCCTGACGCCACCGTCGCCGAGCGGACTGGCACACGTCCCACTCGCGAGCACCTGGGCCCCGCGGGCAGCGGTATCGTTCAGCGGATGAGCGACGCGCTGCAACTGACGATCCGTTTCGAGCCCGGCGAGGACGACTGGATCATCGCGTCGATCCCAGAAGTACCCGGCGCCATCAGCCAGGGCCGCACGCGAGAGGAAGCCCGCGCGAACGTCATCGATGCGCTGCGCCTCATGCTAAAGCCCGAGCCCGATGCGCCCCCGGCTGACAGCGAGCCGCTGCAGCTGACAATCGCCGCGTGAAGCGACGTGACCTCGAACGTCATCTGCGCGAGCACGGCTGCCGACTCGTCGACGAAGGCGGCCGGCACAGCAAATGGGCCGCCCCCAGAGGACCTCGGCGCACCGCTGTGCCTCGCCACCGCGAGATCGACTTCCGGCTTGCCCGAGCGATCTGCCAACAGCTCGGCGTGCCGCCACCCACCGGACCTCGCTGAGACCACAGTTCTGCTCCGCGCGAGCGAGCGCCCTCGCTTCCCCGGACCGCTCCTGCTCCGGGTCCGCTGCGATAGCGCGCACGATCCGATGCCCGGCGCTCTTCGGTCTGAGCAGAAGCCCAACGGCGCGAATTACCCTCTCTAGACCGACAGGCTCCACGTCGCGAGCTCATCGGCAGATTGCACGAACCGTCATCGTCGGGCCCGCGAGCTTCAGACGCGTCGTCGAGCTAGATCCTCGGTCTTCTTCGCTAGGTACACCGAAAACTCCGGATCGTCAAGCAAGTCAACGGGCAAATCGTCGCGTCCTGCGAACCTGCTCCGAACCCGTCCCAAGACCTTCTCCGGCGTGACAGGCGGATCGCGCAGCGTAAGCCCGTAGGCGTACCCAACGATCGAGCTGATGGAGTGAGCGAGGCTTCTGGCTGCCGCCTCATCGGGGGCGTGTCGGCCAGTAACGTCATTAAGCACGCTCCGCCAGTCGCGTGGGTCGTCGGCGGTGTCGGGCATGGGGGATTCGCCATATCGAAACCAGTGGCTGTAGCGGCTGCCAAAGGAGACGCGTTCGGCGGAACTTGCAAATGCGCGAAACCGCGATGGATCAAAAGCAGACCGTCGCCTCGGGGCACTCGGTGTTGTGCCGGCACTGCGGGCACTCAATTCGACCGTCCCATCTTCGGCTGTCACGACGCATATCCATCCAGGGGGCAAGACCGAAATCAGCCGCAGGCAGGCGACGTGGATCGAGACGTCGCAGACGCGCAACACCGCAAGTAGTGGAGTGATCGCGTCCGCGCCGAGATCCGCAACCACAGGCACCAGCCACGCCGACGGCACGAGCAGCTCAGCCGCAAAGCGGTTCGCTTCGATCTCGGCTGGATCACGGACAAGCAGCCCGGTGTCGCAGGCCGCCGTACCGATATGCCATGGAAGCGCCACGTGGCCGATTTCGTGCGCCAAGGTGAACCGCCTCCGTCGGGCTGGGGCGTCGCGAGCAACCACGATCAGAGGACGTTCGCGGCCGCCAGAGAGGCCAACAACCACGCCGTCGCACGAGCCGGGGATTAGGTCAGATTCGACATCGGCCATGCGCGCGGCGACGGCGTCGACGTCAACGGGCGGCGAGAGTCCTAGACGTTCCACCAGCAGCGCAGCGAGGCGCTGCTCTCGCATCAAGTCGGCAATCGTCCCGTCGCCCTTAACCACTCGACCACCGTGCGGGCATCCGCCGCCGAAACCCCACGTGCCGCGATAGCGAGCGGGTCAGCCGCCGCAACGAACTCCTCGACTGGTTGTTCTTCTTCGCGGGCTGCGACGATGAGGCGTAGCGAGTCCGGCTGCTCCACCCAAAGCGCATACTCGTTACGCGCCATACCAAGATGCTCCGCGAGCGACTCGCCAGTGGAGGACTCATGCCACTCGTCGACGTAGTCGTCAACGTCATCGAGGAACGCCTCGCCTCGAAGAAGACGATCCATGAGCGTGTCAGACACTGATCCGCCGTCCTTTCACCGGGTCTTTGATGAATACGCCGGTGATCGCGTGTGCGGCGCCGACGTGGCGACCGCGCCGGTTGAAGACTTCGACTTCGCCATGAAGTTCATCCCAGGTGTAAAGCCGCTTTCCGTTCGTCGATCGCCATCGCTGGTCCCCATGGACATAGCCGAGGTAATCCATCCGGTCAAGGAAGCCCGGTCTGGGTCGTGGCACACGGGGCATCTTTGGCGAACCGATTCGTGGAGCGCAGCGTACGTTCGGCGTCGGACGTGATGGTCCGTGGGAGACCCGCAACGAGACTGCCACTGGAGGCCCGGCCGGAGCAGCTAGCGGTCAGCGCTGCGGGATCCGGTCCTTGGAGACCGCGTCCTCGAGCTCGTCGGCGAACGCGTCGGCGTCGCGCGTGCGGACATACGTCGAGACGGCGTCGTAGAAGCCCTCCTGGAACTCGGGGCTCATCGCCTCGCCGTGGGCGATCGACAGCAGCACCGGCGACGTCCAGAGGGCCTTGGAGGACGCGCGCTGGTAGCCCGTCAGCGGCGAGACGTCGACGTCGCGGACGACCGGCACCGACCCCTTCGCCCTGTTGAACGCCAGCTGCGTGGCGGGCATGCTGATGTCGCCGAGGAACGCGAGCGCGTTCTTGGCGTTCTGCGCCTTGGTCGCCGCGACGAAGACGTCGACGACCGCCAGGAAGCTGTCCTGCGTCTGCGGGAAGGCCGTCGCGCCGAAGTCCTCGCCCTCGCGCGCACCGGCGGCGATCAGCTCGCCGAAGGCGGAGTCGTTCATCGACTCGAAGGCGCAGCCGCCGGCCGCGAGCTTCTTCGTCGCCTCGTCCCAGGTCAGGCGGTTGGCCTGCGGGTCGCTGTAGCGCAGCAGCTCGCCGAAGCGCCGCAGCGCCGCCCGCACCGGGGCGCCGTGCCAGTCGAGGTCGTCGGCGACCATGTCCTTCCAGCCGCGAGCTCCGATCGAGCTCAGCAGCGTGTTCTCGAACAGCTCGACGGTGGTGAACCGGTCCCGGCCGCCGAGGCACAGCGCCGGCGCGCCGGAGGCCTTGACCTTGTCGAGGTCGGCGAGGAACGCGTCGAGCGTGTAGCCGGCGGACGGCGGCGCGACGCCGGCGCGCCGCAGCAGCCGCTTGTTGAACCACAGGACGTTGCTGCGATGCGCGCCGGTGGGGACGCCGTACGGGCGTCCGTCGCGCATCACCGACCGCAGGATCGTGGGCTGCAGCCGCGCCCGCAGGTTCTCGCGCTCGAAGACCGGCGCGACGCTGCGCACCACGCCGCGGCTCGCGTAGCCCTGCACCGACTTGCCGGCGAACGTCTGCCAGACGTCGGGCGGGTCGCCGTCCTGCAAGCGTCTCGCGAGCTCGACGATCGCCTTCGATCCGGCGCCGCCGGGGACCGCGCCGTTGATCGCGTCGACGCCGGCGTGCGAGCGCCGGAACGCGGCGAAGAGGGCGTGCAGCGCCGCCGCCTCGGACCCCGACGTCCACCAGGACACCACCTCGAGCCGCTGCGTGTCCTTCGTGGCGCTCGTCGGCGCGTCGCCGCCGCACGCGGCCAGCGCGAGCGCGAGGGCCGCGACGACCATCGCCGCGGTCGCGCCGCCGCGCCGGCCGGTCACGCCGCGCCGCCTGCGGGCTGCGGGGGTCGCGCGGGACGCACCGGGCCGGGATCGTGGACGGGCTCGCCGCCGATCGCCCCCGGCCCCGCCCGCAGGTCGTAGAGCGCGTAGAGGCCGACGACCACGAAGCAGCCGGCGGGGACGACGAACGAGAACGCCGCGCTCGTCGCGTCGACGAGGCTGCCCTGCACCAGCGGCATGATCGCGCCGCCGACGATCGCCATCACCAGGCCGGCGGCCCCGAACTTCGTCGCCGGCCCGAGGCCCTTGAGCGCGACGCCGTAGATCGTCGGGAACATCAGCGACAGGCAGAAGGACACCGCCACGAGCGCGATCACCCCGGCCATGTTGGGGCTCGTCATCGCGAACAGGCACAACGCCACCGCCAGGAACGCCAGCGCCGCCAGCACCTTCGTCGCGCGGATGTAGCCGATCACCCAGGTCATGACGAAGCGCGAGGCGAGGAACACGAGCAGGCTCACCTGCAGGTAGCTCCCGCCCTTCTCGAGGCTGCCGCCCAGCGCCTGCTCGACGTACTGGATCAGGTACGTCCACACGCACACCTGCGCCGCGACGTTCGAGAACTGGGCGACGACGCCGAAGCGGTAGCGCCTGTTGCGCCACAGCACGCGGAAGATCTCGCGCGTGCCGCCCTCGTGCGGCCCGGCGTCGGGGAACTCCTCGACGATCGGCGGCGCCTTCTGGCTGGCGATCGCGACGGCGATGAGGATCAGCAGGAACGCCAGGCCGAGGTACGGCCCCATCACCGCGCCGAGCTCGCCGGCCCGGATGGTGTGCAGCTCGGCGGGCGTCAGCGACCCGACGTCGACCGGGTCGGCGAGCTTGGGCAGGATCAGCGTCGAGGCGAGCAGGACGCCGATGTTCGTGCCGACCGGGTTGAACGCCTGGGCGAGGTTCAGGCGGCGCGTCGCGGTGCGCTCGGAGCCGAGCGACATCACGAACGGGTTGGCCGAGGTCTCGAGGATCGAGCAGCCCGCGGCCATCGCGAAGAGCGCGACGAGAAACGCCTCGTAGGTCATGATCTTGCTCGCCGGATAGAAGGCGAACGCGCCGAGGGCCGCCAGCGCGAGGCCGGTGAGGATGCCCGTCTTGTAGCCGAAGCGCTGGTTGATGAAGGCCGCCGGCAGCGCGAGCAGGAAGTAGGCGCCGAAGTACGCGAGCTGCACGAGCGACGCCTGGAACGTGCTCATGTCGAAGATGCGCTTGAAGCCCGCGACCATCGGCGTGGTCAGGTCCTGCGCGATGCCCCATGCGGTGAAGCACGCAATTAGGGCGATGAACAGCAGCGCCATGCCCTGACCGACGAGCGGCTCGCTGTGCGTGTCCTCCGGCTCCTCCGCGACCGACCCTTCGGCGATGCTGCTCAACAGCTCACGCTCCTCCCCGTTGCGAGCCGGGATACCGCGTAGCGCCCCGATTCAGTCGCGAGCGGCGACGTCGACGATCGTCGTGGCGCCGGCGACGGCTCGACGAACGCGGTCCGGATGACGAAATCTACGACGGGAGGGTTTCCGACAATCGGATCTGGGAGTACTCTCGGCGACGATGAAGGTCGTCAAGCCCCAAGCCGACCACATGCTGCCGCGGGGGGTCGTCGGCGGCCACGAGGTGTCGC
Source organism: Solirubrobacteraceae bacterium (assembly GCA_033855155.1). GTDB lineage: Bacteria > Actinomycetota > Thermoleophilia > Solirubrobacterales > Solirubrobacteraceae > CADCVQ01. The sequence continues at coordinate 7,004 of JAWVGK010000025.1, forward strand.
AGGCGACGACCGGCGCCGAGAACATCTACATGGGCATCTGCCGCGTGCCCGCCGGCGCGCAGTCGATGCCGCACTACCACGCCGACTGCGAGTCGGCGGTGTTCATGGTCTCCGGTCGGCTGAACGTGCGCTGGGGCGAGGGCCTGGAGCACGCGCTGAGCCTCGAGCCCGGCGACATGGTGTACGTCCCGCCGCGCGAGACGCACCTGCTGGAGAACCCCTCGGAGGAAGAGGCGGCGGAGTACGTCGTCGCGCGCGACGCGCCCGAGGAGGACTCGGTCGAGGTGCCCTGGGCGACGTAGCCCGCCGGCACCGCGATCGCCCGCGCGCCCTT
>JAWVGK010000026.1:0-3122 GCA_033855155.1 Solirubrobacteraceae bacterium
GGCTCGCCGGCGTCGGTTCCGGCGCCGAGCGTGTGCACGACGCCGAGCAGCCAGAAGACCGCGATGAAGCGGTGCAGTGCGCGCCAGCGCGCGACGCCGATCTGCGCGCGGAAGTAGTAGGACAGCGACAGCGCGGCGAGGCCGTAGCCGGCGACGATCCCCAGGCCGGTCCACAGCGGCCGGTACGCGCCCGCGAACGGCACCGCGATGCCGGCGAGACCCGGTGCCAGCCAGCCGTCGCCGAGCAGCGCGAGCGCGTGCAGCCCGAGCGCGGCGAGCGTCGCGAGCGACAGCGCTTCGTGCAGCGTGCGCAGCTGCGCGGAGCGGCCCCGCAGCGGCCCGCCGCGCAGCCCGATCGCAAGCCCGGCGGCGACGGCGAGGCTCGCCAGCACGAGCGCGCTGACGCCGGCGGCGCGGCTCGTGATCCAGAACAGGTGCGAGCCGGCGTCGGTCATGCCGCACGCGCCTCGGGCCGCTCGACGACGACGACGTCGACACAGCCGCCGTCGAGCACGAGGACGCCGCCGTGGACGAGCAGCTCGCGCCCGCGCGCCGGGCCGGCGAGCAGCGCGGCCTTCGCCAGGATCTCGGCTTCGAGCGCCGTCGGCGCGAGCGCGGTCGCCTGCACGACGCCGGTCCACGCCGGTCGCCCGGTCGCGGGATCGAGCAGGTGGTGCGCTGCCGCGCCGCGACCGTCGCGCCACGAGCGCCGGCCGATGCCGCTCGTCGCGACCGCGCCGTCGACGATCGCCAGCTCGTGCAGCGGCGCGCCAGCGCCGGCAGGATCTTCGACGAGCACGCGCCGCGCGATCTCGGCGCGGCCGCCGATGCGCACGTCGCCGCCACAGTCGACGGCGAACAGCGGGTGGCCGGCGAGGCGCTCGGCGAGCAGGTCGGCGGCCAGGCCCTTGCCGAGGCCTCCGCTGTCGATCCGCAGCCCCGGCGGTCGCGCGATCGTGCCCGCCTCGTCGTCGACGACGATCCGCTCCCACGCGCGAGCGGGGTGCGCGCGGGCCGGCCGCGGCGGCCCGGCCGCGGCCGCGAGCTCGGCCGGGGCCAACCCGCGCAGGCCGGCGCGCGACGCGCCGTAGCCGGCGCGTTCGAGCGCGCCGACGAGCGTCGCGTCGACGAGCCCGCCGCTGCGCTCGCCCGCCTGCACGACCGCGCGCGCGAGCCGGCGCAGCAGGCGGCTGGCGTGCACGACGTCGCCGCCGTCGGCGTTCAGCAGCGACAGCTCGCTGGCAGGATCGAAGCGCGACAGGCGGCGGTGCAGGTCGAGCAGGCGCCCCTCGGCGAGCATCGCGGCCAGCGGCGCCTCGATGCCGCCGTCGCTGCGCCCGCCGACGTGGACGGTGACCGTCGCACCGAAGCAGCCGAAGTGGCGCGTCGTCTCGCGCGGGCGGCTCACGACTGTCTCGTCGTGACGGTGGCGGGGCCGGACGCCGCCGGCTCGGAGGAGGACGTGGTCGACGGCCATGCCTGCTGGCTCGTGGCGTCGTCGGAGAGGTCCGACGTCGTGTCCGGATCGGCGGCCTGCGTCGCGACCGGCGCGAGGTCGTTCGCGAGCGCCGGGTCGTGGCCGGTCTCGAGGCGCACGGAGATCACGACCCACGCGGCGAGGAAGATCGCGACGCCGAGCGCGACGACCCGCAGCCGCAGGGCGTGGATGCGCTGCGCGCGCGCTCGCCGCGCGGCGGCGGCGGGCTGGGGCGGTTCGGGGCTCATGGCGCGCAGCTTGCGCGACGGCTGCGAGCGCACGGTCAACGTGGCGTAAGAGTTGGCTGAGAGTGCGTTACGAGCGGACCCGGCGAGCGGCGATACTGCCCATGGATGGCCTTCGTTCCGCCCGCCCGCCACCTGCTGCGCGCCAAGGACCTCGCCGACGCCCGCTACTTCGAGCCGCTCGCCGTCGACGACATGGCCGCGGCCGCCGGGCTGTCGCGCGCGCACTTCAGCCGCGAGTTCCGCGCGGCGTTCGGCGAGTCCCCGCACGCGTACCTGCTCACCCGGCGCCTGGAGCGCGCGTCGTCGCTGCTGCGCATGACCGATCGCTCGATCGCCGACGTCTGCTTCTCCGTCGGCCTGCGCAGCGTCGGCTCGTTCACGACGAGCTTCACCCGCACGTTCGGCATGTCACCGGCGGCGTATCGCGCGGCGGCGCCGCCCGCGACGCAGCACGCACGCGTCCCCGGCTGCGTCCTGCGCGTCTACGGGCGACCGCAACGCCGCACGTTTCGAGAAGACAGCGGCCCGGCGGCGGACTAGCGTGGCGCTCATCGTCTCGACAACTTCGAAGGAGGACCCGATGATCAAGATCGCCAACACGCAGCTGTGGGTGCACGACCAGGACGAGGCGCTCGCGTTCTACACCGGCAAGCTGGGCTGGGACGTGCAGGTCGACGTCACGATGCCCGAGATGGGCAACTTCCGCTGGCTGACCGTCGGGCCCGCCGGCCAGGACGTCTCGATCGTGCTGATGGCGATCCCCGGCCAGCCCGTGATGGAAGCCGAGACCGCCGAGCAGGTGCGCGACCTCATGGGCAAGGGCTTCGCCGGGACCGTCTTCCTGACGACCGACGACGTCCACGCAAGCTACGAGCAGCTCACCGCCCGCGGCGTCGAGTTCACCGAGCAGCCCGAGGAGCGCCCGTACGGCATCGACTCCGCCTTCCGCGACCCGTCGGGCAACCACTTCCGCCTGACGCAGGTGCGCGAGCTCGCGGAGCTCTGACGGACGGCGCGGGGGGCCGGCGGCGCGGCCGCCGGCCCCCGCGGCCACTGTGGTCGCGCACAGCGGCGTGCCGCGCTGAGAAGCGCGGAGCGTGTCGTTACAAACGTGAACCTGGGTCACGTTTCTCACGGGACCCAACCGTGCCCCTCCGGCGCCCGGCGGACGTCACCCCGCGCGCCAGCCGCCGCTCACCGCGCCGCGCGGCACGCCGCCACCGCCAGCGCATCACAGCGCTCGTTGAGCTCGACGCCCGCGTGTCCCTTCACCTTGTGCCACGTGATCGTGTGGCGCTCGACCAGGGCCAGCAGCGTCTCCCACAGCTCGCGGTTCTTCACCGGCTGCTTGGCGGCGGTCTTCCACCCGCGCGCGACCCAGCCGACGTGCCAGCGCT
>JAWVGK010000027.1:0-5511 GCA_033855155.1 Solirubrobacteraceae bacterium
TCGGCTCGCTCGGCGTCGCGCTGTCGCACGCGATCCCGAACTTCGACTCCGCGCCGGCGTACGTCAACGCGATCTTCCTGCCGGTGATCGTCATCAGCGGCGTCTTCTACGACGCCGCCAACGCGCCCGCCTTCATGCGCGACATCGCGCAGGTGCTGCCGCTGACGCACCTCATCGACGGCCTGTCGGCCGCGATGGTGACCGGCGCGCCGTTCGCCGACCACCTGTCAGACCTCGCCGTCGTGCTCGCCTGGGCCGCGCTCGGCACGCTGCTCGCGGTGCGCGGCTTCAGCTGGGAGGCGCGCCGGGGCTGAGCCGCAGCGCGGTCGCGCCCGGACGACGGCGGTGCGAACTGATGCGCTGATGCGTTTAGCATCAAGGCATGCGCACGACGTTCGAGATCGACGACGATGTCCTCGCGGCAGCGCGCGAGTTGGCGGCGCTGGAGCGCCGTTCGCTCGGGTCGGTCATCTCCGAGCTGGCGCGGCGTGGCTTGACGCCCGCGCAGGTGTCCGTCGAGGGCTCGCTGCCCGTCATCCGCATCCCCGCGGGCAGCCCACCGATCACGCCGGAGATGGTGCGACGCGCGCTCGACGAGGACTGAGCGCGGTGGCGCTGCTGGACGCCAACGCACTCGTCGCGCTTGCGTGGGACGCGCATGTGCACCACGCCGCCGTCCGCACATGGTTCGCAGCGACCGCGCCGGCGGGCTGGTCGACGTGCCCACTGACCGAGAGCGGCTTCGTTCGCGTGTCGTCGAACCCAAAGGTGCTCGCGCACGCGATCGGCGTCGAGCAGGCGCGAGCGGTGCTTCGCGCGCTGCGCCAGCACGAAGGCCATCGCTTCCTGCACGACGACGTGTCGCTCTCGGATCCCGAGATCCCACCGCTCTTCGGACACCGGCAGGTCACGGACGCGCACCTGCTGGCGCTCGCTCGTCGTCACGAGACGCGTCTGTTGACGTTCGACGCGGCGGCGGCGAGGCTGGCACTCGGCAGCGAGGTCGAGCTGCTCACGGCCCTGGGCTGAGCCCGGGCGACACGAACGGCGCCGGCGGCTCGCCCGCCACCGCGACCGGCACGTCGCGCAGCGGCCCGGCCTCCCAGCTCGGGCGCAGCAGGCCGAAGACGACGACGTCCAGAGGCTGCTCGTCGTGGCGGTGATAGCCGCGCAGCACCCCCTCGCGCTCGAAGCCCAGCCGCTCCAGCGCGCGCTGGGAGCGCTCGTGCGCGACGTTCGTGTAGCTGCCGATGCGCTCGAGGCCGAGCAGCTCGAAGCCGAGGTGGCACATCAGCGCCTTGACCTCGCGGTTGGCGCCGGTCCCCCACCAGCGGCGCCCCAGCCACGTGCCGATCGTCGCGCGGCGATCGCGCCGCGCGATCTCCGAGAAGCCGCTGATGCCGATCGGTCCCGCCTCGAGGTGCTCGACGACGAGGTCGAGCTGGACGCCGCGCTCGCGCTCGCCGGGCAGGCGCTCGAGGTAGGCCCGCGCCTCGCCGGCCGACGCGTACGGGCCCCACGAGAACCAGCGCGTGACCTGCGGGTCCGAGGCGTGCTCGAACAGCCCCGCGGCGTCGTCGAGGCGCGGGATCCGCACCCGCAGCGACGGCCCGGTGAGCGACAGCTCGCATGTCGCAACGCGCGCTTGCGCCATGACGGGAACACTACGGCCATGCTCGCCCTCCTCTACGACATCCACGGCAACCTCTCGGCGCTCGACGCGGTCATCGCCGACGCGCGCGACCGCGGCGCCGATCGCTGGCTCATGGGCGGCGACGTCGCCCTCTTCGGGCCGGCCCCGCGCGAGACCGTCATGCGCCTGTTCGAACTGCAGCCCGCGATCTGGATCCGCGGCAACGGCGAGCGCTGGACCGCGCAGCCCGGCCACGCGCCCGACCACGTCCTCGGCGCGGTGAAGGCCGCGCGCGAGGCGCTCGGCGAGGGGTTGGTGAACTCGCTCGCCGCGCTGCCCGAGAGCGCGCCGATCGACGACCGTACGCGCGCATGGCACGCGTCTCCCATCAGCGACGTGCGCTCGTTCGCGCCCGAGCCCGCCGACGACGAGGCCGAGCTGCTCGTCAACGTCCCCGAGCTGCGGGTGATCTTCGGCCACACGCACATCCCGTTCGCCCGCAAGTCCGCCGGCCACGGCGGGATCGAGCTGTTCAACCCAGGCAGCGTCGGGATGCCGTTCGACGGCGACCATCGGGCGTCGTACGCGCTGATGCACGACGACGGCACGCTCGAGCACCGCCGCGTCGGCTATGACCACGTGCGCGTGCCGGTCGCGCTGCGCGCGGCCTACGGCGACGCGCCGTGGGTCGACGTGATCGAGAAGCGCCTGGAGACCGCGAGCCTCGAGGACTCCTGACGCCGGCGCGCGAGCTCGACCTGGCGATCGCGCTCGCCCGCGAGCTGCTGCACGGCACGGCCGCGCTGCGCGTGAGCATCGCGCTCGACGCCGAGCCGCCGGCGGTGATCGAGTGCGCGCGCTTCGGTGCGATCGTCGTCCACGAGCACGATGCCGAGCTGCAGCTCGCACACGACCCCGGCGCCGGCGCCGTGCTGCCCGAGCTGCCGCTCATGCGCCCGCTGCCGACGTTCGAGGTCGACGCCGAGACGGGCTCGGTCGCGGGGACGCTCGGCGGCTTGGAGATGCTCGGGCGCGCCGTGCGCGAGTTGGCGGCGCTGCTGCCGGGCGCGAGCGTCGTCGCGGCGCAGTTCGAGACGACCGACCCCGGCTGCCCGCTCGGCCTCGCCGGGCGACCGGGCGAGCCCGTCGTCGTCCTGCTCGGCGAGCACGAGTTCGAGCTGGACTGCTGATGCGGGGCGGCTACGCCACCGGCAGCGCGACAGGCCTCGCGCCGACGAGTGCGTGCGAGTCCGCGTTGCGAATGGCGGTTCGCGCGCCAGCATGCTTCCCGGCAGCGATCGGGCGGCGGTCGATGCGCGAAGATGCATCCGTGACCGACGAGCTCGCAGCGATCAACGGGCTGCGCGCGACGTGACGTGGCCGCAACGGCTGCTGAGCGTCGTCTTCATCGCCGCCGGGACACTGCACTTCCTGCGCCCGGAGACCTACGAGCAGATCATGCCGGGCTACCTGCCGGCGCACCGCGAGCTCGTGCTCGTCAGCGGTGCCGCCGAGATCGTGGGCGGCCTCGGGGTCGCCGTCTCGCAGACGCGTCGCGCGGCCGGCGTGTGGCTCGTCGCGCTGCTGGTCGCCGTCTTTCCGGCGAACGTCAACATGGCGCTGCATCCCGACCAGTTTCGTTCGATCGCACCGGCGCTGCTGTGGGCGCGGCTGCCGCTGCAGGGCCTGCTGATCTGGTGGGTGCTGCGCGCGACGCGCAGCACCGGCGCCGGCGCGCACGCGGCCGCTCGCACGGCCGAACCTTGACGCAACTTTCATCCCTCGCTTACCGCAAATTGATGTACGGGGTTGAGAATGCTCCACAGGTTCCCCCCAGTCGGTTGGGTACCCCTCCCCCATTCAACCGGCCCGCCTACGCCTCGATGTTCTAGTCGGGGCGGAGAGCAGGGAGCCGCGGAACGCGCTCCCGATAGCCGACGCGTCCGTAGACCGCAGGGGCCGTGGGGCGGTGGACCGATGCCACCGCCCCGCGCCCCGCGCGTCGAGCCGCCCCGCGCGTCGAGCCGCCCCGCGCCCCGCGCGTCGAGGTGTGGCAAGCGCCCACCTTGGTGCCCGCACGTGGGACATCCGTCCAGGCACCCTTGGCGCATGTCCTCCACCCGAACCTCCCTCATCGCCGCGGCCCTCGCCGCCGTGGCCCTCGTGCCCTCGTCCGCCGCCCAGGGCGCGACCACGACGCTGTCCGCCGAGCAGTCGGCCACCCGCGTCGCCGCCTGGGAGTCCACGATCATGTGGTCCAGGCTCGACCCGGCCAGCGGCCGCTACGCGCTGATGCTGTCCGTCGACGGCGCCAGCCCGACGGTCGTCGACGTGCCCGAGCGCGCCGGCGGGCCGTTCGACGTCGACCTCGGCACGAACCGCTTCGGCTCGACGATCGCCGTCTACACCCGCCATGGCGACATCTACCGCCTGAACGTCGGAGCCGGCACCGAGACGAAGGTCGCCAAGCTCAGCTCGCCGAAGCTCGTCGAGCGCGATCCGACGATCCAGCGCGACCAGATCGCGTTCATCCGGCGCAACGGGCGCTCCGACGAGCTGCGCATCGGCAACACCACGAAGAGCAGCCGCCTGCTCGCTCGCGGCACGATCCTGCATGCCGAGCTCGGCGACCACCACATCGCCTACGTCCGCGAGGCGCCCTCGAAGTACGAAGGCGAGCAGCAGATGCACGTCCGCAACCTCACGACCCGCGCGGACAGAGTCGTGTACGTGGCGCGGTCGGGCGGCGCGAACTTCGCGAACATCACGCGCGCAAGCTACGTCGCAAAGCCCGAGGGCTTCCTGTGGGCGCGCACGAACATCGGCTCCGGACGCGGCAACAGGATCGTCCGCTACACGCTGCGCGGCTCGAAGCTCGACTACGCCATGGGCGAGTCGCGCTACATCTCGACGGCGTGGGCCAACGCGCGGCTCGGCGCCGTCACGACCTCGACGCTCGCCGCGAACGAGACGCCCGACACCTGCGTGGACAGCGGCAGCAACTACTGCGGCGTGATGCTCACCGGGCCGCTGACGTTCGGCCTGCAGCCGTAGAACCGAGACACAGACGCAAAAACGAGGGCGGGGACCTGGGGAAGCAGGTCCCCGCCCTGTTTGGGGTGAACGGTGGGGGCAGGCCGGGGGGGGGCCGGCCTGCGCCCACGCTTGGGGGGAAGACGGGGCGGACGGAAGCCCGGAGGAAGCCTCCGCCCGCCTGTGGGGAGAGAGCTACCGGCTCGTGCTCAGCGCCTCCATGCGCGACGGCTCCAGCGCGATCTCGAGCGCCTCGCCGATCGTCATGACCGGATGGAACGTCATCGCCTCGCGCACGTCCTCGGGAACGTCCTCGAGGTCGCCGCGGTTGCGCTCGGGCAGGACGACGTCCGTCAGCCCGGCCGCGTGCGCCGCCAGCACCTTCTGCTTGAGCCCGCCGATCGGCAGCACGCGACCCTGCAGCGTCACCTCGCCGGTCATGCCGACGGTGTGGCGCACGGGGCGCCCGCTGAGCAGCGACGTCAGCGCGGTCGTCATCGCGACGCCGGCGCTCGGACCGTCCTTCGGGATGGCGCCCGCGGGCACGTGGACGTGGAACTCACGCTCCTCGAAGGAGTCCTCGTCGATGCCGAGCTCCGCGGCGTGTGCGCGCACGTACGTCAGCGCGATCCGGGCGGACTCCTTCATGACGTCGCCGAGCTGGCCGGTCAGCGTCAGGCCGCCGGCGGAGCCCTTCATCCCGTTGGCCTCGACGAAGAGCACGTCGCCGCCGGCGCCGGTGACCGCCAGTCCGGTGGCCACGCCCGGCACCGCGGTGCGGGCGGCCGCCTCCTGGAAGACCTTCTGGCGCCCGAGCGCGTCGCGCACGAGGTCGAGGTCCACCA
>JAWVGK010000028.1:0-7759 GCA_033855155.1 Solirubrobacteraceae bacterium
CGCTGACGGCCAGCACGATGTCGTCCATCGTCGCGGCGGGGATCGGATAGGCGTCGCGGAAGCCGCGCACGACGTGGCGCAGCAGCGCGAGGCTGTCGGGGTGCGCCGGCAGCGTGATCCGAAGCTCGGGGATGCAGGTCGCGTCGTGGCTCATCGCGGTTCTCCCGTTCGTGCCATGGCTGTGGTTGTTACCGATGCGCGCACAATCGATTCACAGCATTTTCCCCGGTACCGGCGATCGGGTCCGTTCAGACGGCGGTCAGGCGCTCGTGGTGCTCGGCGACGCGATGCAGGCGCGCGATCGTCTGGCGGATGATCCGCGAGACCTGCATCTGGCTGACGCCGAGGCGCTCGCCGATCTCCGCCTGCGTGAGATCCTCCTCGAAGCGCATGCGCAGCACCTCGCGGGCGCGCGACGGCAGCCCGACGCACAGGCCGTCGAGCACGGCGCGCGACTCCGCGCGGTCGAAGCCCGAGTCGTCGTCGCCGAGGCTGTCCTCGAGCGATGCCGCGTCCGGCTCCTGCGAGGAGGGCGCGTGCAGCGACAGCGTCCCGCGCCCGCTGCGCGCCTGCAGCGCCTCGAGGACGTGCTCCTCCTCGGAGCCGGCGGCCTCGGCGAGCTCAAGCGCCACTTCCGCGATCGCACGTGGGCCGTGCGGCCCCCACGCGAGCTGCAGGAGCTCATCATGCGCCTGGATCGCGCGACGGTGCGCCTGTCGCAGGAGCTCGACCGCGCGCCGACCGTCGCCGAGCTGGCCGACGCCGCGGGCACCAACGAGGAGCACATCCTCGAGGCGCTGCAGGCGCGCGGCGGGCGCGGCACGCTGTCGCTGCACGCGACGCACTCCAGCGAGCCCGACGCGGCGACGCTCGAGGACAGCCTCGGCGTCGACGACGACGGCTTCAGGGACGCCGAGTCGCGCGCGCTGCTGGACGGCCTCTGCGTCGGGCTTCCCGCGCGCTCGCGCGAGGTTCTGCGGATGCGCTTCGAGGACGACCTCACGCAGGCCGAGATCGGCACGCGCCTCGGCGTCAGCCAGATGCAGGTCTCGCGCATCATCCGCCAGACGATCGCGCACCTGCACGGCGTCGCCGAGCATCACGAGAGCCTCGCGACCTCGCGCTGAGCGCGACCGGTTCACGGCGAGCCTGCCCGAGCGAGAAATCGTGAATCACTTGTGCCCACATCGGACACAACCTGGAGCATGAGCCACGTGAGATACGTCCCGGAGCTCCGCATCACGCTCCCCGCCCACCGCGACAGCCTCTGCCTGCTGCGCCACGTCGTGCGCGGCTTTCGCGACGCCTACGCGATCGCCCCCGCGACGATGGACGACATCGTCCTGGCGGTCAGCGAGGCCGCGACGAACGTCGTCGTGCACGCCTACGGCCCGCGCAGCGGCACGATGACGATCGCGGCCCGCAGCGAGGGCCGCCTGCTGCACGTCCTCGTCCGCGACCACGGTTGCGGCATCGCGCCGCCGGCCGAGACGCCGCGGCTCGGTCACGGCCTCGCGCTCATGCACCACGTCGCCGAGTCGGTCGAGTTCGTCGGCACGCCGGCCGGCACCGACGTCCTGATGACCTTCCTGCTGACCGCCGAGCACGAGCCGACGCCGCTGAGCGACTTCGACATCGCCCCGTGATCGATGCAGCCGCGCGCGAGCTGACCGTGCAGGTCAGCGCCGGGCGCGGCCACGCCCGCCTGCCCATGCTGCGCCGCGCGGTCGCCGGCACGTCGTCGAAGGCGGGACTGTCCGTCGACCGCATCGACGACGCGATCCTGATCCTCGAGGCGCTGCTCGCCGACGGCCCGACCGCGCGCGCCGAGGAGATACACCTGATCCTCACCGCGCGCCCGGGCAGCTTCGCGCTGATGATGGGGCCGCTTGCGGGCGTCGAGGCGCAGCGGCTGCTCGCGCACGCGAAGCTGCCGCTCGTCGGCCGCGTGATCGAGCGCCTGGCGACGAGCGCGAAGACGGTCGACGACGGCAGTTACCTGCTGATCGTCGTCGACGCGACGTAGCCGCGTCCTTCAGCGCCGCTTCGCGAACGGCCCGTGGATCGCGAACACCCAGCCGGGCGACTGGATGTTGGCGAACAGGGTCTTCTTGTCGTGCGAGAAGCTCGGGCCGGTGAACTCGGAGTCGTTGATCTCGTTGCGCGCGAAGAAGAACGTCTCGCCGCAGTCGGTCGACCCGACGAGGTGGTTCGCGCCCTCGCCGTCCTCGGCCAGGATCAGCCCGCCGTAGGGCGACACCGTGATGTTGTCGGGGCCGTCGGGATCGCCGTCCTGGTCTTCGGGCGTGTAGGCGAAGCGCAGCCGCAGCTCGATCGTCTGCGCCAGCGGGTCGACGAACCAGATCTGGCCGTCGTGCTGCGCGGCGCTGCCGTCGCCGAAGCGCGCGAACGAGCAGGCGAAGTACGCGCCGCCGTCGCCCCACCACATCCCCTCGAGCTTGCGGCTGCGCGTGACCTCGCCGTCGGAGAGCTGCTTGCGCGTGGACTTGAGCTGCGCGTCGCGGTCGGGGACGGTGACCCACTGCGCGCGCAGGGTCGTCCCGGGGGTCGTGGCGACCGACAGGTTGGGCACGTGCGCGCCGGCGAGCGTCGTCGCCTTCAGCGCCTCGAGCACGCCGGCGTCGTCGGCGAGCGTGTGCAGCACGCCCCTGCCGAGCGGCAGGGCGGCGGCCGGCGGCGTCCAGCGGTACAGCAGCCCGTTCGGGTTGGCGGCGTCCTCGGTGAGGTAGATCGTGCCGGTGTCCGGATCGATCGTCAGCGCCTCGTGGGCGTAGCGGCCGAGCGCCTTGATCGGCTGCGGGTCGCGGTTGGCATCCTGGTCGTAGGGGTCGACCTCGAAGACGTAGCCGTGCGGCTTGGTCTGCCCGGCGAGGCTCTCGGCCTCCTCGCAGCTCAGCCACGTGTGCCACGGCGACCGGCCGCCGGCGCAGTTGTCGTGGGTCCCCGCGAGGCTGACGTACTGGCCGAGGCGGTTGCCGTGCCTGTCGACCTCGATGTTCGTCGTGCCGCCCTTGGCGGCGGGGTCGTAGACGAAGCCCGGGACGCGCGGGACGGGGCACGGCTCGCTGCCGCCGATCTCGTGGTTGACGACGAGCACGCTGCCGTTGGCGCCGTGGCGCACGAAGCTCGCGCCGCCGTCGGGATCGGACGGCGAGGGCTCGCCGCTGTCGAGCAGCGTCACGCCGGACTCGGCGACGACCTTGTAGCTGAAGCCCGCGGGCAGCGCGAGCAGTCCCGCGGGATCGTCGACGAGCGGGCCGTAGCCGCCGGGCCCGAGCCGGCCGCGGGAGCCGTGGACGCTCGCCTCGGCGGCGCCGGCGCCGAACAGTCCCGCGTAGCTGCCGGTCAGGGCGATGCCGACGCCGGCCGCCGAGCGGGTCAGCACCCAGCGGCGCGAGCGGCCGTGATCGGGGGCGAGGCGAAGCTCAGACGAGGGGCTCATGCGGTGCTCCAGTGCGTGAGGGAGGATCGACCGCCGCGCAGGATCGCGACGAATCGCGCCGCGTGCGTGAATCTCCCGTAAACGGGCCCGGGGTCGCGCTGGCAGGCCTACGTCACGCGGGCCACGTCGTGCGGCCCAGCTCGTCGGCCATCCGGACGAGCTCGTCCGTGCGCGCTCCCGGCCGCAGCCGCACGAACAGGCGCGCCAGGTTCTCGTAGTACCAGCAGGCGTCCTCGTGCGCCGTGGCCGCCGACTCGCCGTCGCGCGGGATCGGCCCCGCTTCGAGGATGCCGCGGACGTTGTCGACCTTGTCGGCGAGCGACACCAGCAAGGCGCTGGGCGACGCGCTCGGCAGGTGCTCGAGGTAGCGCTGCTTGCGCGTGCGCCACGGCGGCGCCGGATGCTCGTAGGTGTCGGTGCAGGAATCGACGATCGCGGCGACGGCGTCGCCGTAGCGGCGGCGGATGTCCTGGAGGCGACGGCGCCCGCCGTGATCCTCGGCGGCGTCGTGCAGCAGCGCGGCGATCGCCTCGTCCTCCGAGCCGCCGTCGTCGAGCACCATCCCGGTGACCCGCAGCAGATGCGCGACGTACGGCTTGCCGCGGCGCGTCTGACCGCGGTGCACGCGCGTCGCGTACGCGAGCGCGTCGGCGAAGCGCTCCCCGAGCTCCTGCGGTTCTGCTTCACGCTCGCCCGCCGCCGAGCGCGCTGCCGTCGATGCCATCTGACACACCCCCCGGTGCCCGCCGACCGGTCGCGGCACGCGCTTGCGGTTCGGCGGCCTGCGACGATCACTCCCCTGACCGGCCCATCGTACCCGTCGACCGGCTGTCGTACAGCGAACGACTCGCGTACGACATGCGGCGTCCCTATGTCGCGGCCGATCGGCGCCGTGACGCCGCTCGTCCGATGAGGCCCGGAACCCGCTCGCCGATTCTCCGAACCTTCACGACGCCGCGGACGAGGCTCGGCAGCATGGTCGGTGCGCGTGCCGGGGCCTCCCGACCGGCACGCCGACGACGAGCCAGCTCGTCGGCCCGCGGGGCCATCCCCACCCCCCGGGCCGGCGAGGCGGCGTCAGCGCTGCAGCGTGAGTCGCGGCCTGGGGGCGGTGCGGGCGCGGGCGCCCTCGTGCCACTCGCGGCGCAGCACCGCCTCGGCGCAGGCCGCGCGCCGGCGCTCGGCGATCCGCGCGAGCTGCGCCGTGCGCGCCTCGAGCTCCGGCGGGCGGCCGTCGACCGCGGCGACGACGCCGTCGACGACGCGCTGGGCGTGATGCATCCACGCGCGCAGCAGCGGGCGCCAGAGGCGATCGGGTCCGGGCAGCGCGGCCGCGTCGCGCGCGATCGAGCCGTGGCGGACGACGACCACCGACGCGCCGATCGCGTGAGCCGTGCGGGCGACGGCGAGCGGCCCGAGGTACGGGTCGTGCAGCAGCACGACGTCGGGGTGTGCGGCGCGCAGCGTCGCCGGCAGCGCGGCGACGCCGCGCGCGACGCGGTAGCCGTCGCGGGCGCCCTGGCGCAGCGAGCGACGCTCGGTGGTGCCGGCGACGGCCGTCGCGCCGGCCGCGGCGGCGGCGGCGGCACGGTCGGTGGCGGCGGACGCGGTGGCCGCGCCGGCGGCGGCCGTGCCGGCGGCCGCGGTGGCCGCGCCGACGGCCCTGGTACCGGCGGCGGCGGCCGCACGGTCCGTGGCGCTGGCGGGCGCCCGGTCCGTCGCGGCGGCCGCGCCGGCGGAGGCGGTGCCGGGCACGATCGCGTGGTGCTCGATCTTGCCGGTCGCGCGCGCCCATGACGCCAGCGCGTCGACGCAGGCGCGGATCTCGCCTCCGCGCTCGCGACGCAGGAGCACGACCTCCGCGACGCACAGCGGGGGCGGCGCCGCCAGCTGCAGCGGCGGCGAGCGTCGCGCGACCCGCGGGGGCTCCTCCGTCGGATGGCGCGACTCAGGCGGCGGCACGGCCGGCCTCCAGCCCGGTCGCGACCGGCTCCAGCGCGCGCCGGTAGCCGTCGGCGAGCTGCTGCAGCGAGCGCTCCCAGGTGCGCTCGCGGACCGCCTCCAGGGCGCTGCGCGCGAGGCGCTCGCGCTGCAGTGGCTGAACCGCGAGCTCGCACACGACGGCGGCCAGGTCGCCCGCGTCCGCCGAGCACAGGCGACCGGTCGCGCCGTCGGCGACGATGCTCTTCGGCCCGCCTTCGCCGACGGCGACGACCGCGAGCCCGCTGGCCTGCGCTTCGAGCAGGACCTGGCCGAACGTGTCCGTGCGGCTCGCGAAGAGGAACAGGTCGGCGCTCGCGTAGACGCGCGCGAGCGCGTCGCCCTCCAGCCAGCCGAGGAACGTCGCGTGCTCGCCGAGGCGCAGACGCAGGACGTCCTCCTCGGGTCCGCCGCCGGCGAGCACCAGGTGCAGGCGCGGATCGCGCTCGCGTGCGGCGAGGAACGCGTCGGCGAGCAGGTCGGCGCCCTTCTCGCGGGTCAGGCGCCCCGCGTAGAGGACGGTGATCTCGCCCGGCAGCAGGCCCTCGACGCGGCGCTCGGGCGAGAAGCGGCCGAGGTCGACGCCGCGATCCCAGCGCCCGACGCGCTCGCCGGCGATGCCCATCGCGCGCAGCACGTCGTCGGACGCGGGGCTCGGCGACAGCACGCGCCGGCACTGGCCGTAGAAGGCGCCGATCGCGATCCGCGCGGCGATCTCCAGATCGGGGTCCTGCGAGCGCAGGCCGGCGTAGGCGGCGAGCTCGGTGTGGTAGCTGCCGAGCACCGGCAGCCCCATGACGCGGGCGATCACGCCGGCCGCCGCGCCCGACGGGCCCGGCGAGCACAGGTGCACGAGGTCGTAGCGCCCGTCGGCGAGCGCCTCGACGATCGCCGGCAGGCTCGGCACGCCGACCTTCATGCCGGCGTAGAACGGGATGTCGACCTCGGCCACCGCGCTCAGGCGGCGGTCGACGCTGGCGTCGGTGCCGACGACCTCGACCTCGAAGCCCGGCACGCCGCGCTCGCGCAGTTCGTCGAGCGTGTGCGTGACGCCGTGCATCGCGCCGACGGCGTCGGCGACGAGCGCCACGCGCAGCGGCTCGCCGTCGCGCGTGACGAGCTTCGCCTTCTCGCGCCCGAGGAACGCCGCGGCCGGCGCATAGGGGATCGCCGCCAGGCAGGCATCGAAGAGCGTCGTCGCGACGGCCGCGACGTCCGCGCCGCCGGGAGCCGTCGTGGCGATCTGGTCGACCGCCGTGGCGAGCTTGCGCTCGTGACAGCGCCGGGCGCGACGGAAGAGGTCGGCGTGGCTGAAGTCCTCGTGCTGCAGGTGCGCGAGCAGCTCGGGCTCGCTGAGGTCGAGCTCGACGGACGCCATCCACGCGCGCAGCAGCGCGCGCGCGTCGTCGGGCACGAGTCCGCTGCCGATCGCGCCGCTGCGCGCGTCGCCCTCGCGCATGAGCCGCTGGACGATCGCGAAGACGGCCTGCGGATCCGGAGCCGGCCCGTCGACGGACCCGTGGCCGAGCGCGCGCGTCGCGAGCCCCATCGCCGCGTGCGTCCACTTCGCCGCGCTGCCCTGCTCGCCGCGCGCGGTCGCGTGGCCGAGCACGACGTGGTCGAGGAACCTGCGCCACGAGTCGACCGCCGGCGTCTCGGTGAACGTGCGCCCGACGTCGACGCCGGCGTGGTCGTCGGAGCCGCCGACGCCGGTGCCGCCGTGGGTCTCGATGTAGACGACCGCCGGCGCGTTGAGCTCGCGGGCGCGCGAGCCGTTGCGCGTCTCCCAGACGCCGAAGAGCTGCGCGAGCCGGCGGCGGTGGCGCGGCAGCAGCGGCGCCTCGACGGCGTAGAACGGGTGCGCGAGCGCGCAGGCGATCGAGCGCTCGCGCAGCTCTGCGACGACCGCCTCGACGTCGCCCGACAGCGCGCGCAGGCGCTCGTGGTCGTCGATCGTGATGCCCCAGCAGAGGATGTGGACGGCCTGCGGCTCGCCGCGAAACCACGCCGTCAGCTCCTCGGAGACGAACGCGTCGTCGTAGCGGGCGGCGAGCTCGAGCGCGCCGTCGATCGTGTCGTGATCGGTGATCGTCACGAAGTCCATCCCGCGGCGCTTGGCGAGCTCGTAGACCTCCTGCGGAGGCGTCGCGCATTCGGGCAGCCCGAGCGCCCGCTGGACGCCGAGCTTCGAGACCGCCGAGGCGGTGGAGTGGCAGTGCAGGTCGACCCGGCTGGTCGATCGAGGGGTCATCGTCGCTCCCTTGTGCTTGTCGCGCATCGTCTGCGCTGCACTTTGGGCCGCAAGCGGACCACGTT
>JAWVGK010000029.1:0-6611 GCA_033855155.1 Solirubrobacteraceae bacterium
GGGTGCGCGGCCGCGGAGACGGTCTTGGCCGCCTCGTTGATCTCCCACAGCGACAGGTCGCGGCCGCCGGTGATCGACAGCAGGATCGAGTGCGCGCCCTCCATGCTCGTCTCCAGCAGCGGCGACGCGACGGCCTGCTCGGCGGCCGTGATCGCGCGGCTGTCGCCCGAGCCCATGCCGATGCCCAGCAGCGCGTTGCCGGCGTTGGACATGATCGTGCGCACGTCGGCGAAGTCGAGGTTGATGAGGCCGGGGAGGGTGACGAGGTCGGAGATCCCCTGCACGCCCTGGCGCAGGACGTCGTCGGCGACGCGGAACGCCTCGACCATCGACGTCTGCTTGTCGAGCACCGCCAGCAGGCGGTTGTTCGGCACGACGATCAGCGTGTCGACCTCGTCCTTGAGCGCCTGGATGCCGACCTCCGCCTGCTCGCGCCGGCGCGAGCCCTCGAAGCCGAACGGCTTCGTGACGATGCCGACGGTCAGCGCGCCGATCTCGCGCGCGATGCGAGCGATCACCGGGGCCGCTCCGGTCCCGGTGCCGCCGCCGGCCCCCGCCGTGATGAAGATCATGTCCGAGCCCTTGAGCATGGCCTTGATGCGGTCGTACTCCTCCATCGCCGCGCCGCGCCCGAGCTCGGGGTTCGAGCCGGAGCCCAGGCCGCGGGTGAGCTGCGCGCCGATGTGCAGCGTCTCGTGCGCGAGCGACTGTTGCAGCGACTGCAGGTCGGTGTTGATCGCGAAGAACTCGACGCCGGCGACCTCTGCCTCGACCATGCGGTTGACGGCGTTCGAGCCGCCGCCGCCGACGCCGACGACGCGCAGCACCGGCTGCCCGGCGGGCTTGGCCTGGCCGAACGGCGTCTCGCGCGCGCTCTTGTCGGGGCGCGCGAACGCGTCGGGCTCGGCGACCTCGGCGCGCGCGTGGCGCGCGCGGCCGGCGCTCGTCGCGGGCTCCGGCACGTCCATGAAGTTGTCGGGGATCTCCATCTCCGACGAGAAGGCGTGGCGCAGGCGATCCTGGGGCGTCGGGATCCGCCGCTGCTCGGCGGCCGCGGCGGGCTCGTCCTGCATGGCGAGCGACGGGTGCGGGACCTCGCGCGCGGGGATCTGCTCGATCGGCGTCTGCACCGGCGTGGTCAGCTTCGGCGCGTCGTCTGGCACGTCCTCGACCGGCCCGTCGACACGCGCCGCGTCCTCTTCGGTCTTGCGGAACAGGGCCGCAAGCGGACCCTCCCGCATGCTCGCGCGCTTAGCGGATGCCATGAGCGAGAACCTCCTTTGCGAGATCGCGATAGGACTGGGCGGCGGTGCCGTCGGGGTCGTACTTCAGCACGGACATGCCCTTGACCGGCGCCTCGGCAAAGCGCACCGTCTTCTTGATGCGCGACGCGAACAGCCGATCGCCGAAGTTCTCCTCGAGGATCTCGATCGCCTCCTTGGCGTGCACCGTGCGCATGTCCATCATCGTCGGAAGGATGCCCTCGATCTGCACGTCGGGGTTGAGGTTCTCGCGGATCATCTGCAACGTGTTCTGCAGCTGGATGAGTCCACGCATCGACAGATATTCGCACTGCACGGGGACGATCACCTTGTGCGCGGCCGTCAGGGCGTTGATCGTCAGCAGCCCGAGCGACGGCGGCGTGTCGATGCAGATGAAGTCGTAGTCGTCCTCGACGCCCTTCAGCGCCTTGGTCAGCGACCGCTCGCGGCCGATCTGCGTCGACATCGCGATCTCCGCGCCGGCGAGGTCGATCGAGGCGCACGCGACGTCGATCTCGCGCCTGCGCACGACCTCCTTGATCGGGATGTGGTGCACGAGGACGTCGTACATGGAGAGCTCGAGCGTGTCCGGGTCGATGCCCTGGGACATCGTCAGGTTCCCCTGCGGGTCCATGTCGACGCACAGGACGCGGTGACCGGTCTCCGCGAAGGCGGCCGCGAGGTTCAGGGTCGTCGTGGTCTTCGCCACGCCGCCCTTCTGATTCGCGAAGGCGATGATCCTGGCCTTCTTCTGCACGGGAAGCTCCGTTGGGCTCGGGAAACCGGACACGTCGCTCTATTCGCACGCGCGTGAGGGATTCCTTCAGGCGGACGCGAGAGAGCGCCGGCGCTCGCCGTGGTCAGGTCGTGAGGCCCGCGGAAAACCTTCACAGCCTCGATGTGACGTGGCGTGCAAGCACGCTACGGTGAGTGCATCGTCGTCTTGCGCCGAACCCTCGCGCTGCTGTCAGGGCTGCTCGCCCTTTCGATCTTCGCGTGTGCCGCGCGGGCCGCTCAGCCGGCCGTCGGGCTCGGAACGGCGGGGGGCTTCGCGGTCCTCGGCGGCTCGACGGTCACGAACACCGGTCCCAGCCGGGTCGGATCCGGGCTCGCGGTGGCTCCCGGCAGCGCGATCACCGGCTTTCCCCCGGGCATCGTGAACGGCACGGTCCACGCGGCCGACGCCGTCGCCGCGCAGGCGCAGGCGGACCTGCAAGCGGCCTACGACGACGCAGCCGGGCGCACGCCGGCCGCCCCCCTGCCGGCCGATGCCGGCGGGTTGTTCCTGGCGCCCGGCGTCTACCGCCGTCCATCCGCGCTGCAGCTGACGGGCAACGTGACCCTCGACGGGCAGGGAGATCCCGGCGCCGTGTTCATCTTCCAGGCCGGGACGCTCACGACGGCGTCCAACAGCCGGGTGGTCCTGACCGGCAGCACTCGAGCCTGCAACGTCTTCTGGCAGATCGGCAGCTCGGCGACGCTCGGCACCAACACCGACTTCAGCGGCAACATCCTCGCGCTGCAGTCGATCACGCTGAACACGCGCGCGAAGGTCACCGGTCGGGTTCTGGCCCGCACGGGAGCGGCCACGCTGGACTCCAACGCGATCGGCCCTCAGGGCTGCGCGGCCGCGACTGCTCCGGGCGGCGGCACGGCCCCGGGCGGCGCAACCGCCCCCGGCGGTACGACGGGGCCCGGCGGCGGCACGGGCCCGGGTGGCGCGATCAGCCCCGGTGGCGTGCCTGCGCCGGTCGTCGGCGGAGCCCCGGCTCCGGCCCCCGGCCCCAGCGCCAACGGCACGGCGCTCGTGCAGACCCACCCGCGCGCCGTCGGCAGGATCACCGCGCGCTTCGGCACGCGCCGCTGCGTCAGCGGCCGCTTCCGGGCGACGGTGCAGGGCCTGTTCATCCGCAGCGTCACGTTCCTGATCGACGGCCGCCGCATCGCGGGGTCGTCCAAGGCCCCGTTCGCGGCGACGATCCGGGTGCGCAGCGGGAGGCACAAGCTGCGAGCGCACGTGTCCTTCGCCGACGGAACCCCCGCGCGCGAGCTCGGATTCCTTCTCAGGGCCTGCGCGCAGCAGACGCGTCGTGCCCGCCCGCCGCGGTTCACGGGCTGAGTCTCCCAGTGCAGGACATCCGCCGCTGCTCTGCCACCTCGACGACGCGCCGTGGACGGCACACGAGCATGCCGACCTGCGGATGCGCCCGCCCGCCCCTCGGCACGGTCGCCGGCGGCCGGCGAGCGCGGCATGACGCTGCTCGCCTACGGCACGCGCGAGCCGAGCGACATGTGCCGGTATCTGGGACCCGAGGAAGGTCGTCGTCGGCGTCGTCGCGCGCGTGCAGGCGCTGACCATCGGGGACGGGGAGCGCGGCGCACCCCCACGTACGAGAAAAGAATGGCTATGGTTGTCGGTCCAGGGGCTTCTGCGAGACGTGGCCACAGAGCGGGCGGCGGCGCACGGGAGCTACAACCCGCACCCGAAAGGGGCCTTCGTGGCGCGCGAGCGACCGACAGCCTCCGACGATCAGATCAGCGTCCTGCCTCGCGAGGTCAGCACGGGCACGAACTCCGACGTGCTCACCCGAGCACAGGCTCGCGCGCTGTCGCGCTGCGCGCCGCTGCGGCGCGCCGCACACCCGGAGGCGGTGCCTGTCCGGACGGGCCAGTGGGGGGCGCCGGCGCACCGCGACGAGATCCGCGAGCTGCGCCGGCAGGTCGCGTCCTTCGCGGCGCGCGCCGGCATGTCCGACGACGCCCTCGCCGAGCTGCAGGTCGCGGTCTCCGAGGCGCTGAGCAACGCCGTCCTGCACGCCTACAACGACCGCGACTTCGGCGGCGACATGCGCGTCGACGCCGAGGTCGACGCGAGCGAGCTGCTCGTTCGCGTGCGCGACTACGGCACGGGCATGGCACCGCGCACCGACTCGCCGGGCCTGGGCCTTGGGCTGTCGATCATCGCGAGGCTGTGCAAGCGCCACAGCATCCGTCGCTGCGACGGCGGCGGCACCGAGATCGGCATGTGCTTCGACCTCGCGTACGAGGGGCAGCCCGCGTAGCGCGCTGCCCGTAGCACCCCGCTGCATACCGCGCCGGTGCGCGAGCGCGAGCCGATCTCTGCTGTCATGCGGCGGGTGGCCGCCCTGCTCTCGCGCCGACTGCTCGTCGTGACCGGCAAGGGCGGCGTCGGCAAGACGACCGTCGCCGCCGCGCTCGGGCTCGTCGCCGCCCGCGCCGGCAAGCGCACCATCGTCGCCGAGGTCGCGCGGCGCGGCGACGTCGCGAGCGCGTTCGACCGCGAGGGCTGCGAGCCGTTCGAGGAGATCGAGCTCGCGCCGAACCTCTTTCACATCTCCGTCGACCCGCAGGACGCGCTCGAGGAGTACCTGCGCGACCAGCTGCCGCGCGGCCCGATCGCGGACCTGCTCGCGCGCAGCCGCGTGTTCGGGCTGCTCGCCGCAGCGACCCCCGGCATGCGCGAGCTGCTGACGGTCGGCAAGCTGTGGGAGCTCGCGCAGCTCGACCGCCGTACGCCGGGCGCCGACGCCTACGACCTCGTCGTCGTCGACGCGCCGGCGACGGGCCACGGCGTCGCGGTCCTGACCGCGCCGCGGACGTTCGCCGCCGCCGCGGGCAGCGGTCCCGTCGCGCGCCAGGGTCGCAAGATCGACGAGATGCTCGCCGACCCCGCGCGCACCGCGGTGATCGCCGTCGCCCGCGCGGAGGAGCTCGTGGTCACCGAGACCGGCGAGCTGCGCACGTCGCTGCGCCAGAGCATGGGCCTCGCGCTCGAGCGCGTGATCGCCAACGCGCTCGATCCCGACCGCTTCGACGAGCACGAGGCCGCGCAGCTGCGGGTCCATGCCGCGCATCCCGCGGTCGCGCGGGCGCTGGCCGGCCCCCGCCGCGCGCTGCGCCAGCGCGCCCAGCTCGCGCGCCTCGCCGAGCTCTGCGAGCAGGCGCCCGCGCTGCTCGCGCTGCACCCCGGCGGGCCCGACCTCGAGCGCCTTGCCGACGAGCTCGCGCCGCAGCTCGACGTGGCGGAGGCGGTGCCGGCGTGAGCGGCGGCGTCGCCGCGCGCCTGGAGGGCAAGCGCATCTGCATCGTGGCGGGCTCCGGCGGCGTCGGCAAGACGACGGCGTCGGCGGCGCTCGCGCTCGGCCTCGCGGCATCGGGCAAGCGCGTGGCGGTCGTGACGATCGATCCCGCGCGCCGGCTCGCCGAGTCGCTCGGCCTCGAGCAGCTCGGCAACGACCCGCGCCAGGTCGACCCGGCGCTGCTGGAGTCCCACGGCGTGCAGATGCGCGGCGAGCTGTGGGCGATGATGCTCGACCCCAAGGCGACGTTCGACGACCTCATCACGCGGCTGGCGCCCGATGATCGCACGCGCGAGGACGTGCTCGGCAACCGCATCTATCAGCAGCTGTCGAGCGCGGTCGCCGGCTCGCAGGAGTTCACGGCCGTCGCGAAGCTCTACGACTTGCATCACGAGGGCGGCTTCGACGTGCTCGTGCTCGACACGCCGCCGTCGCGCAACGCGCTGGACTTCCTCGACGCGCCCGACCGCCTGACGGACTTCTTCGAGGGTCGCGCGCTGAAGGTCGTGCTCGTCCCGACGGGGATCGCGGCGAAGATCATGAGCCGCGGAACGAGCGTCGTGTTCTCGATCCTCAAGCGCCTGACCGGCGTCGACCTGATGGACGACATCGCGGTCTTCTTCCGCGCGCTCGGCGGGCTCACGGACGGCTTCAAGGAGCGCGCGGCGAGCGTCAAGGCGCTGCTCGCCGACCCGGCGACGACGTTCCTGATCGTGACGTCGCCCGAGCGCGAGCCGGTCGCCGAGGCGATCTTCTTCCATGGCAAGCTGCGCGAGGCGGGGATGGCCTTCGGCGGGCTGATCGTCAACCGCGTGACGATCCCCGACGACGAGTCGGGCGAGTCCGGCGGGGCCGACGCCGTGCGGACGCAGCTGACCGCCGACGGCCTCGACGGCGCGATCGCCGCCAAGGTCGCCGACAGCGTCGCCGACCTGCGCCGGCTTGCGGCCCGCGACGCGCAGCAGATCGCGCGCCTGCGCGACGAGCTCGACGTGCGCGACCCGATCGTCGTCCCGCGCCTCGACGGCGAGGTGCAGGACGTCGAGGGACTGCTCGCGCTGCGCGACGCGCTGATGTGAGCAGCGCGCGGGGCGGCGGCAAGCGCCCGGCGACGAGCGCAGGCGACCTCGACGACGCTGAAGCCGGTCGACCGACCGGAAAGATAATTCCGATATCCCTGTGTGGCGTCGTCTGGACCTGGCTGCCGGGCGCCGAGGAGCCGGTCGTCGAGGGCCGCATCGAGCCCGCC
>JAWVGK010000030.1:0-3170 GCA_033855155.1 Solirubrobacteraceae bacterium
GTCCTCCTCGTCCATGCCGTCCTCGATCGAGACGATCGGGTAGCGCGCGCAGAGGTCGGCCCAGTAGTCGGCCATCTCGCTCGCCGACAGCGAGCGGCCCTCGTGCTCGAGCACGTAGGCGCCGTCGGCGAAGATCTCGCTCGTCGCGGGATCCAGCGCGATGAAGACGTCCTCGCCCGGGACGTAGCCGGCGGACTCGATGCCCCTGACGAGCATCCGCAGCGCCTCCTCGTTGGAGCCGAGGTCCGGCGCGAAGCCGCCCTCGTCGCCGCCGGCCGTCCCCAGCCCGGCGTCGTGCAGCGTCTTCTTCAGCGCGTGGAAGACCTCGGTGCCCATCCGCAGGCACTGCGAGAACGTCTCGGCGCCCGCCGGCATGACCATGAACTCCTGGAAGTCGACCTTGTTGTCGGCGTGCGCCCCGCCGTTGAGGACGTTCATCATCGGCACCGGCAGGATCCCCGCGTCGTCGCCCCCGAGGTGCCGCCACAGCGGCTGGCGCTCGTGCGCGGCGGCGGCATGGGCCGCGGCGAGCGACACGCCGAGGATCGCGTTCGCGCCCAGGCGCGACTTGTTCGGCGTGCCGTCGAGGTCGATCAGCGCCCGGTCGAGGCCGGCCTGGCCGAGGCCGTCGAGGCCGCCGATCGCGGCGGCGATCTCGCCGTTGACGTTCGCGACCGCCTTCGTGACGCCCTTGCCGCCCCAGGCGCCGTCGCCGTCGCGCAGCTCGGTCGCCTCGAACTCGCCCGTCGACGCGCCGGACGGCACCGCCGCGCGGCCCGTCGCGCCCGAGCGCAGCGCCAGCTCGACCTCGACCGTCGGGTTGCCACGGCTGTCGAGGATCTGGCGGGCGTGGACGCGATCGATCTGGCTCATGGCGAGTCTCCTTGTGGATCAACGAAGCGCTCGCGAAACCGCTTGGCGGCCGCGCGCAGGGCAAGCTCGGGGTCGACGCGCAGGCGGCGCGCCTCGTCGACCGCGGCAAACAGGCGCTCGCCGACGTCGTGGAAGTCGTCCTCCCGGCGGCCGGGTGACGGCGCGTCTCGCGCGCGCTCCAGCAGGCCGGCGCTGACGGCCCGGCGCTGGACCTTGCGGGCGTACAGCAGCGCCGGCAGGTTCTCGGGCACCTCGCCGAAGGTGCCCGTCTCGCGGCCCGCCTCGCCGGCCTTGATCTGGTCCCAGTTGCGCAGCACGTCGCCCGCGGTCGCGGCCTGCGCCTCGCCGAACACGTGCGGGTGGCGGCGGATGAGCTTCTGGCGGCAGTGCTCGGCGACGGCGCCGAGGTCGCCGGCGCCGCGCTCCTCGAGCAGCAGCGACAGGAAGTGCACCTGGAAGAGCACGTCGCCGAGCTCGTCGAGCAGCTTCTCGTCGTCGCCGGAGTTCGCCGCGTCGGCGAGCTCGTAGGCCTCCTCGACGGTGTGCGGGACGATCGTGCGCTCGTCCTGCTCGCGGTCCCACGGGCACTCGGCGCGCAGCCGGCGCGTCAGCGCGTCCAGGCGCCCGAGCGCCTCGGTGATCTCGGTCTGCGTCGGCATCGGCCCAAGCCTAGTCGCGGCGCACGCCGCGGGTCCGAAAGGCGGCTGCTACGGCTGCTGGGGCGGCGGCGGGGCCTGGGGCGCCGGCTGACCGGTCGGCGCCGTGCTCGTCTTCGGCTTCGGAGCGTTCTTGCACTGGTCGATGACGTAGCCGGCGCGACAGTTCGTGCGCTCCTTCCACTTCTGACGCAGGGCCTTGCTGAACTTCTCGTCGGCCGCCTTCTTGGACTGCGTGTCGAGCTCCTGCTTGATCGCGGGCTTGGACTCCTTGAGCGTCTGCTGCTTGGCCGGCGTGATCTTCTGGACCTGGAAGACGTAGTAGCCGAACTGGACCTTCACGGGCCCCGTCAGCTGGCCCTTGCGGGCGGTGAAGACGGCGGTGTCGAAGGTCTTCTCCTGCGTGCCCTTGGAGACGCCGAGCAGCGATCCGCCCTGGGCCTTGGAGGCCTGGTCGATCGAGTAGCGCTTGGCGATCTTCGACCAGTCCGCGCCGCCCTTCAGCGCCGCGAGGGCGGCGTCGGCCTTGTCCTTGGTCTTCGTCAGCACGACGCGCAGGTCGCGCGTCTCCGGCTGCGCGAAGCGCGCCTTGTTCTTGGCGTAGAAGGCCGTGATCGTCTTGTCGGTGACCTTCGGCGCCTTGGCGATCGCCTTCTCGCGAAGCTTCGTGTAGAAGGTGTTGTACGCGATCTGGAAGCGCGCGTCCCTGACCGTCATGCCCGACTGCTTGAGGTACTTCTCGAAGTCCGCCTGCTTGGGGAACGTCGCCTTGACGGCGTCGTTGTAGGCCTTCTCGTTCTCCTTCGCGGTGACCTTGACGCCCTCGTCCTTGGCCTCGCCGGCGATCCACTTGGCGATGATGAGGAACTGCAGCACCTGGTCGCGCAGCCCCTCGTACTCCTGCTTGCACTGCGCCTTGTACTGCGCCGGGGTTGTCGCGGGCTGGCCCTTGGCCGGCTTCGGCGCGGTCTTCGTCTTGGTCGCGACGCAGGCGGCGAAGCTCGGCGGGTTGTAGTTGGACTTGTTCACGGCGGTGGCGGGGTTGCCGGCGGCCGCGATGCCGAACCAGCGGTTGAAGTCCACGCGGGTGATCGAGCTGTCACCGACGCGCACGACGGCGTTGCCGGGAACCGAGTCGCCGCATGCGCTGAGGGCCGTCGCGAGAACAAAAACGGCGCCAAGCGCCGGGAGCCAACGAGAAAAAGGGGTCACAGCGTGGCGATGATAGTCAACGCGTACGCACCGCCGCGTTGATCCTCCGCGCTTCTTACGAGCTTCATACACGACGGACGCGAGCTTCACGCGGGCCGACGGCCGCGCCTCACGCCGCCTCGCGCGTCACCGCGAGCAGGATGTCGGCCGCCCGCACGACGGCCGGGAAGCGCTCCTGCGGATCGTCGGACACGCGCATCGACAGCTGGCTCTTGCCCGACTCGTAGAGCACCCCCGGGATCTGCGCGCGCAGCCGCTTGGCGCGCACCGAGTCCAGCTCGATCGGCGTCACCGCGAGCCGCCCGCCGCGGAAGCTGACGTTCGTCGCGCCCGCCTGGCCGAGCTTGATGCGCGCGCGCTGCAGGTCGATGAGGTTGCGCAGCGGCTGGGGCAGCTCGCCGAAGCGATCGTCGAGCTCGTCGCGCAGCA
>JAWVGK010000031.1:0-16387 GCA_033855155.1 Solirubrobacteraceae bacterium
ACCGTCTCGCGGCGCACGTCGGAGCCGGCGTCGAGCGTCGTGAGGTCGAAGTAGCCGCCGTTGTCGAGCACCTCGGTGCCCTTGGAGTCGCGAAACAGGAAGTACTCGAGCTCCGGGCCGACGTTGAACTTGTCGAAGCCCATCGTCGTGGCGCGCTGGAGCGCGCGGCGCAGCACGTGGCGCGGATCGCCCTCGTAGGGCGTGCGCTCGGGCGTCAGCACGTCGCAGAACAGGCGCGCGACCCCCTGCTCCTCGGGACGCCACGGCAGGATCGCGAACGTCGACGGATCGGGCATCGCGATCATGTCGGACTCCTCGATCGCGTTGAAGCCCGTGATCGACGAACCGTCGAACCCCATGCCGTCCACGAACGCGGCGTCGAGCTCGGTGCGGTTGATCGAGAAGGACTTCAGCTGACCGAGGATGTCGGTGAACCAGAGCCGGATGAAGCGGATATCGCGTTCGGCGACGATGGCCTTGACGTCATCGGGCGTTTTCGGGCGATCGGCGGACATGGCCGGGAGCCTAGTGATGCGAGGTTTCGGCAGCTTTTCGCGTGTGGCGCGGGCGGCGTGCGGCGGCGGTGGCGTCGTGGGGGGCGTGGCGGCGGGGCGGCGGGGCGGTGTGCGCTGCGGCGGCGCGGGCGGCGGGGCGGCGTGCGCTGCGGCGGCGTGGGCTGCGGGGCGGCGTGCGCTGCGGCGGCGGGGCGGCGCGCGCTGCGGCGGCGCGGTCGGCGCGCGGCGTGCGCTGCGGCAGCGTGGGCGGCGGGGCGGCGCGCGTCCGATCAGCGGCGCGCGAGCCACTGGCGGGCCCAGCGCTCGAGCTCCTGGACCGCGGGCTCGAGCGCGCGGCCCATCTCGGTCAGCTCGTACTCGACGCGAACCGGGCGGCCGGGACGCACCGTCCGGGTGACGACGCCGCGCGCCTCGAGCTCCTTCATGCGCTCTGACAGCAGGCGGTCCGAGAGCTCCGGCACGGAGTCGGCGATCTCCCCGAAGCGCAGCGTCGTGCGGTGGATCAGGACGCTGACGATCGCCCCCGTCCAGCGCCGGCCGATGAGCTCGACGGCCTCGTGGTACAGCGGACAGCAGGGCGGGTGGCTGCCGTCGGGGCAATGCCCGTGCCCGCGATCGCCCCCGGCCGGCGCCTGCCGGCCGTCCGCAGCAGCGTCCATCGTGTCCTTAGGCTGCGCGGAGCGTGCGCGTGTCCTCGATCGACCCGTCGACCGGCACGTCGCCGGCGACGTTGACCATCGCGGTGAAGCGCTCGAGCGCGACGTACGCGATCGCCTCGAGGATCTGCTCGTCCGACCAGCCGGCCTCGCGAGCCTCCTCGTGCAGGTGCATCGGCGGCGCGCCGGGCTTCTCGACGACGGCCTTGAGGTAGGTCAGCAGCGCGGCGACCTTCTCGTCGCTCGAGTTGAAGCGGCGAGCGGCTGCGATCTCGTCGAGCGGCAGGCCGGCCTGGCGTGCGGTGCGGTTGTGCATCGCGATGCCCGGCTGCGAGCCGTGATGCTCGGCGATCGCCAGCGAGATGCGCTCGAGCATCGCGACGTGCAGCGCCCCCCGGCGAAGCTCCGAGCGAAAGCGCGCGTAGCCGCGCAGCGCGGCCGGCGAACCGGCCAGGGCACCGAGGAAGTTCGGCAGCTGACCGCCGGTCGCGAGGGCGCCGCGCAGGACGGGCACCGATCCCTCGGGAGCGGTGAGGTCGTCGTGGATCTGGAATCTGCTCATCGGTGTCTTCATGGAGTGGCCTTCTGGGGGGTGATGTGGATCGGCGCTCCGTGCCGGAAGCTTCCGGGCCGTTTTGCTTACTTGAGGTAAGTGTAGGCCCCTGCCCGTGCCCACACAAGGGCGTCTGCACACTTCTACGCGCCGCGCTAAACCTGGGCTCATCAACATGTGACGGGTTTGCGAAGAGTTCCCCGCGCGACGCTGAGTCGGCGTCTGGCGGTTCGGCGTTCCGCATGCGGCCGTTTGCGCGAGGAAGCACGTCGTGGTGCGGAGCGCGGGCGCGGGTGGAGGTGCCGGGGCGCAGGGAAGAAGGCGCGGGGGGCGCAACCGCAGCGGCGGTCTCACGGCGCGGCGGCGGGGGCGGCAAGTGCCCGGCGCCGGGTGTCGGCGTGCGCGACGAACATCCGCTGGCGCGGTCGTGTCAGATAAGCCTCGCAGAGCGAGGCATCGGCGACACGACCTCCTGGGGTGGCGCCTGGTGGGCGGTTGGTGGCACTCGAAGCGCGGGGCGGGGGCGCGGCGCCAGGCGCGGAGCGGTGCTGGGCGGGGGGCGGGAGCGCGATGCGCGATGCGCGAGGCGCGAGGCGCGAGGCTCCGGGGCTCCGAGCTCCGAGGCTCCGGGGCTCCGGGGCTGGGCTCCGAGGGCGAGGCGCTGGCCCTGGGGGTGTTGGTCGGGGCGCGGCGACGGATCCGATCTCGCGGTAGTGTCGGACATGCCTCGTAGGGCGAGGCATTCGCGACACGAGCAGTGACGCAGCACGTCGTCCGCCGCGGGGCGATGGCAGACCAGCGAGAAGAGGACGCGCTCACGCGCCATGTGGGACGCAGCAGCGTCGGCGTTCAGCGCAGCAGCAGATGCAGCGAGCTGACCGCCGGGGGATCGGCGGTGCCGATGGCGACGAGGATCAGCAGCAGGCCCATGAGCAGCGCCCACATCGCCATCCGGTCCGGGCGCGCGCTGACGCGCTCGACGGCGCGGCGCTGCGGGCGCCGGCGGTCGATCTCGACCGAGCGTGGCACCGCGGGCGCCGGCACGGTGCGTCCGCGGATCTCGACGGTGACACGGCCGGGGGTCGCGTCGCCCTTCGTCCGCGGCGCGCGATCGGCCCCGGACGGCGGGGCGATGCCCTGGCGCACGCGCGGCGCGGGCGGCAGGTCGACGTGGTGTCCGCGACGGGGATCGAGCCCGCCGTCGGTGTGGCCGCGGCGGGCGGCGAAGGTCGAGTCGGCGGCGCCGCGAGGCTGAGCGCGTGCGTCGCGTGTCGCCGCGGACCTCTCGCGCGGCGCGGCGAACCGCTCGCTCGACGCGGCGAACCGCTCACGCGGCGCAGCGAACCCCTCGCGCGGCACGGCGAATCCATCGCGCGGAGCAGCGGACCCCTCGCGCGGCGGGGCGAACCCCTCGCGCGGCGCGGCGAATCCCTTGCTCGGCACGGCGGACCTCTCGCGCGGCGCGGCGGACCCCTCGCGCGTAGCAGCGGACCCATCGCGCGGCGCAGCGGGCGGACCGGCGTCGTCGCCGCCGGCGAACGAGCGGACCGTGCTCACCTCGGCGTCGACGTGGCGGCGCTCGCGCGTGGCGCGTCGCGATGCCAGGTCGGCCTCGTCCGCACGACGGCGCGCCTCGTCGGTACGGTCGTAGCCGTCGCGAAGATGCTGGACATCTGCCCACCATGCGCGGGCCTGCGGGGGTGGCATGCGGTGTGGTCCTCTTTCGGTGAGGCCTACGGGGTTAGCTGACGGGCTCGCGCTGAAAGAGCTGCGCTACGACCTGGACTGCCGGTCGATTCGCCCCTGGTGTTGGTTCCCCCGCTCCCGGGGCCTCTCGGCACCGCGATTCGGCGTTCTGACGGCGCCATCGTAGCAACGATCTATTTCCCTGCATATACGCAGTCTTATGGAGACCTCGGACGGAATCGCCCACTTTGCGAGGATGACGCGCGCGGGATGCGTAACCGCGTCCGCGCGCGCACGCGATGGACGCAGACCCGCCGCGTGGCGGGCGTTGGTCAGCGCCCGGCGACGTCGGCGATGTAGCGCGCGACCTTGCGCGCGTCCTGCGCCTCGAGCAGCTGTGCGGGCATCTGGCCTTTGCCGGCGCGGCCCTGCTTGATCGCGTTGAGCGTCAGGGCTTGCGGCGGGTTCAGCACATCGAGGTTCGGCCCGACCTTGCCGACCGCGCCGGCGTCCTTCAGGGTGTGACAGGTCGCGCAGCGCTCGGCGAACAGCTGGCGACCCTCCTTCTTGTCGGTCGAGAGCTTCCCACCGCCGGGACCGGCCGACGCCTGATCGCCGAGCAGGACGATCGCGGGGACCGCGAGGCCGAACAGGGCGATCGCGCCGGCGACGGCGAACTCTGCGGCGTGCAGCGGCCGGCGACGGCCGACCTCGAGCGTGTCGCGCACTCCGCGAGGCCCGCCACGCATCGCGACGAGGACGACGCCCAGCCCGAGGATGATGAAGAATCCGAGGAAGAGTGCTGCTGCCATTGCGGCGCGGAATCTACTTCACGTCGTCGGACGGTGACGCGGCGGGTCGAGGCGATGGGCGGATCCTGCGCGGCCGCAGGAGCTCGGTCGACCACCACGACTATCGACGCCTGCCGGCGGCGAAGCTCTGGACCGCCGGCGCGACCGCCCGGAAGTCGTCGGTCCCCGTCGCCCGGAAGTCGTCGGTCCCCGTCGCACGAAGGTCGTCGGTCCCCGTCGCACGGAAGTCGTGGGTCCCGGTCGCGACGACCCGCATCTCGGCCTGACGCGCGAGCTCAGCGAGGTCGAGCTGCGAGATGTCCTTGACCTCTGCCGCGAGGCGATCGGGAACCTCCAGGCGTAGGACCCGCCGCGCGACGATGTTGATCGCACCGCCCGCCGACGCATGGCGCTCTAGCCGCCCCTCGACGA
Organism: Solirubrobacteraceae bacterium; assembly: GCA_033855155.1. Lineage (GTDB taxonomy): Bacteria > Actinomycetota > Thermoleophilia > Solirubrobacterales > Solirubrobacteraceae > CADCVQ01. Next base: position 4,634 of record JAWVGK010000031.1, read on the forward strand.
TCAGCAGCGGCTCCGTGCGCACCTCCAGGCGGTGGCGCTCGTAGACCTGCGGCGAGACGACGACGTTGACCGTCCCGTACTCGTCCTCGAGCAGCAGGAACAGGATCCCCTTCGCCGTCCCGGGGCGCTGGCGCGCGACGACGAGCCCGCCGACGCGCACCGGCGCGCCGTGCCGCAGGCGCGCGAGCCCCCCGATGCCGTCCGCACCCTCACCGCGCAGCCGCGGGCGCAGCAGCCGGATCGGATGCGTCGTCGCCGTCAGCCCCGTGCTGGCGTAGTCGGCGACCATCGCCTCCCACGCCGGCAGCGCCTTGAGCGGCGGCGGCGCCGGCAGGTCGAGCGCGAGCGCGAGCTGCACGAAGGAGCCCACGCCGCGGGCATCGGACCCGCGCCCCTGGCGTCGTCCGACCGCCCGAAAACGGCGCACACCGGGCGCGGCGACGCCGAGCTGCCACAGCGCGACGCGGCGGTCGCCGCCGGCGAGCCCGTCGCAGGCGCCCGACCACGCGAGGCGCTCGAGCGCGGCGCGACCGGCGCCGGCGCGCGAGGCGAGGTCCTCCAACGACCGGAACGGCCCGCCCTCGCGGCGCGCGGCGACGAGCGCGGCGATCTCGTCGGCGCGCACGCCTAGCACGTAGCCCAGGCCGACCCGCACCGCACCGTCGGCCGTCACCGTGCAGCCCGCCTCGCTGGCGTTGACGTCGGGCGCGAGCACCTCGATGCCGCGCCGCTGCGCCTCGTGGACGAGCGCGTCGGGCGGATAGAAGCCCATCGGCTGCTCGTCCATCAGCGAGCACAGGAACTCCGGCCCGTAGTGCACGCGCAGCCACGTCGACTGGTAGGCGAGCAGGCCGAATGCCGCGCCGTGGGCCTTGGGGAAGCCGAAGCCCGAGAAGCCGGAGACCATCTGGAAGACGCGCTCGGCGAGCTCCTCGCCCACGTCGGGGTGCTTGTCCATCGCGCCCTGCACGAAGCGGCGGTGATGGGCCTCGATCGCCTCCGCAGAGCGCTTGCGGCTCATCGCCCGCCGCAGCCCCTCGGCCTCGCCGACGCTGAAGCCGGCGAAGGCCTGCGCGACCTCGAGCACCTGATCCTGGAAGATGATCGTGCCGAGCGTGTCGCGCAGGGGCGGCTCGAGCGACGGGTGCAGGTAGGGCACCTGGAAGTCCGGATCGACGTTCAGGCGCTGGCGGCGCTCGATGTACGGGTTGACCGCGCCGCCGACGATCGGCCCCGGGCGCACGATCGCGACCTGGATCGTGATCTCGTCGAGGTTCTTCGGGCGCGTGCGCCGCAGCGACCCCATCTGCGCGCGCGACTCGATCTGAAAGACGCCGGTCGTCTCGGCGTTCTGGATGCACTCGTAGGTCGCGGGATCGTCGAACGGGATCCGCGACAGGTCGATGCGCTCGCCGCGGCGCGCGGCGACGTGCTCGACGCAGCGCTCGACGGCGCTCAGCATCCCGAGGCCGAGCAGGTCGATCTTCAGAAAGCCCGCATCCGAGCAGGAGTCCTTGTCCCACTGCGCGAGCTGACGGCCCTCCATCGCCGCCGGCACGAGCGGCACGCAGTCCACGAGCGGGCGCGTCGCGACGATCATCCCGCCCGAGTGCTGGGAGAGATGGCGCGGCAGCCCCTGTGCCTCGGCCGCCAGCCGTGCGAGCCATGCCCAGCGTCCGGTCCGCCGCCCCGCGCCGAGGGCGGTGTCGATGTCGCGATCGACGTCACCCGCCGACCAGCCCTCGCTGCCGCGCGCGACGCGCTCGATCTCGCCCGACGCCAGCCCGAGCGCCTTGCCGATCTCGCGGATCGCGCCGCGGGCGCGGTAGGTCGGGAAGGCCGCGACGAGCGCCGAGCGCTCGCGGCCGTAGAGCTCGTGGATGCGCGGGATCAGGACCTCGCGGATGTCGCGCGGGAAGTCGAGGTCGATGTCGGGCAGCGTCGTGAGCTCCTCGTTGAGGAAGCGCCCGAGCAGCAGCTTGTTGGCGATCGGGTCGACGTGGCTGAGCCCCGTCAGGTGGCAGACGATCGACGACACGCTCGAGCCACGCCCGCGGCCGGGCGGCAGCAGCGCCCGCGCGCTGTCGCGCCCGCGCACCTGCACCGCGATCTCGCGCGCGAGCTCGAGGATCTCGCGATGCAGCACGAAGAAGCCGGCGAGGCCGAGCGCGTCGATCACGCGCAGCTCTTCCTCCAGGCGCGCCTTGGCCTCCTCGTGGTGCGGGCTGCCGCGCGGGTAGCGCTCGTCGAAGCGCGCCTGGCAGACCTCGGCGAGCACGCCGATCGCGCCGGCGTCCTCGGCTCCGGGGTAGCGGTAGCCGAGGTCGCACGTGAGGTCGAAGCGCAGCGTCTCGGCGAGGCGCTCGGTCTCCGCGACGGCGTCGGGGTGATCGGCGAAGCGGGCGGCCATTGCCTGCGGCGTGCTCAGCACGTGCGCGTGGTTGCCGCGCCGCAGGGGCTCGGAGGCGTCGAGCGTCGAGTGCTCGCGGATCGCGACGAACGCGTCCTGCAGGTACGCGCGCTCGGGCGAGTGCGCGTGGACGTTGCCGGTCGCCACCGTCGCGACGCCCAGCCGTGCGGCGAGCCCCGCCAGGCCGCGGTTCAGTGCGCGGTCGTGGCGCGCGAGCGGGCGCTGCAGCTCGACGCGCAGGTGGTCGCGGCCGAAGGCGCCGAGCAGCCGGCGCATCGTCGGCTCGTCGCGCACGCCGCGCGTCGCGCAGCCGCTGAGGCAGACGAGGCCGTCGGCGTGGCGCACGACGTCGTCGAGCGCGACCGCGGGCTCGGAGCGATCGCGCTGCGGACCGTCGCGCGTCTGCGCATGACCCTTCGTCAGCAGCCGGCAGAGGTTGCGCCAGCCGGTCTCGTCGCGGACGAGCAGCGTGATGTGACGGTCGTCGTCGAGCGTCACCTCGGCCCCGTGGATCGCCCGCAGGCCGTAGGCCTTGGCCGCCTGCGCGAACTCCATCGAGCCCGACAGCGAGTCGTGGTCGGTGAGGGCGAGCGCGACGTGGCCGTGGAGCACCGCAGCAGCCGCGAGCTCGACGGGATGCGACGCCCCGTCGAGGAAGGAGTAGGCGGAGTGGCAGTGCAGCTCGATGTACGGCACGAACACATGTTCGCACACGCGGAAGACGGGATGTCAGGCGTCGACGCAGTCGACGCGCTGCTCCCACAGGCCGCCGGGCGGCCGCGTCGCCGCCGTCAGCAGCCGCGAGCGGTCGCGCGTGCGGTCGAGCTCGCCGCCGACCTTCAGGCCGAGCGCGATCCCGCCGGCGACGCCGTCGAAGTCGCTGCGCAGCGCGTAGCTGCGCACGTCGAGGTGCGCGCGCTCGCGCAGCTGCACGGCGAGCGCGCGGACGCTGGCCGGGTTCGTCGGGTCGCGGCGAAACACCGCCCACGCTGCGCTGACGCCGGGGTCGCGGAGGTCCACGCGCGCGCCGATCTCCCAGCGACGCCCGCCGAGGTCCGCGCTCGTGCCCGCGGCGCTGCTCTCGCGCGGGCCCGCGGCCGACGGCATCAGCGCCGCCCCGGCGGCGAGCGTGCCCGACGCCGTCAGCGACAGCTCCGTCGGGCGGCGATGGCGATCGAGCGTCAGCGCGAGGCCGGCCTGGCGATCGGCGGAGCCCGACGGCGCGACCATCATCGCGCTCAGCAGCGCCCAGCTCGAGCCCGACGCGCCGAGCGAGATCGTGACCTCGCCGGTTCGCATGTCGCGGCGGACGCCGGCGATGCCCTCGCCGATGGCGTCCAGCGACGCGCCGATCTTGCCCGCGCTGAGGCCGACGCTGCCGAGCGCGCGCACGCCGCCCTCGACGAAGACCTCGCGCGGGCGCGGCCCGCCGACGATCGGCAGCCGCGGACGGCGCAGCGCGCGCAGGATCTCGTCGGCGTGGCGATCGTCGCGCGCGACGAACACCTCGCTCCAGCCGAGGACGCCCTCGGCGACGCCGACCGTCTCGCGGTCCGGGCCGAACGTGCGGCCCTTGAGCGTCAGCCGCGCCCGCCCTCCGAAGCCGCTCTCGAACCCGGCGCCCCCGCGCCGCGAGACCGTCAGGCGGACCGTGCCGTCGGACATGCGCTCGCGCGCGACGACGCGGTCGCGGTCGATGCGCACGAACGCGAGCGACAGCGCGACGTGGACGGTCTTGCGGTCGCCGGCGACGACGCACGGTTGCTCGCGCTGCGCCGGGCACGTGCCGCCCGCGACGATGCACAGCGCGCGGTGCAGCTGCCCGAGCACGGCGTTGGTGATGCTCGCCGCGCCGCCGCCGGCGGCGGTCGCGGCGGCGCCGATCAGCAGCGCGAGCATCCCGACCAGGGCGACGTAGTCGAGCGTCGCCTGGCCGTCGTCGGAGCGAAGGAACCGCATGCCGCCAAGGCTGCCGGGCGGCGCGTTACGGAACTACACCTGTTTGCCTCCGAAGAACGCCAACTTCGTGCCGCCGAACGCGCTGGAGCCTGCGACGCGAACGTAGCGCCGGCCGTCGCGGGCCTCGCGGGCAGCGACGATCCGCTCGATCAGCAGCGCCTGCGCGAGCCCGACGAGCAGGCAGCCGCCGGTGATGCGCAGGCCGGCGTCCCAGCCCGCCGCGCCGACGCCGAGCTCGCCGGGCACGACGAACGCCGTCGCCAGCACGAGCAGGACGAGCGGCGGCTTCCACAGCGACGTCGGCTCGCCGCTGAGCTGCTCGCCGCTGGCGACCGGCCGCGCGGCGTCGATCGAGCGGCGCGCGGCACGCGGCGCAAAGACGGCGAGCACGACGCAGACGAACGCGAGCTGACCGATCGTGCTGCCCGCCTGCTCGGAGGCCTGCGGCACGAGCGCCAGCAGCAGCGCGGAGACGAGCGCGCCGGCGCCGGCGAGGACGGCGCCCTCGACGCGCAGGCGCTCGCGGTAGGTGGGTGGCATGCGCGGCACGGTAGAGGTAGCGCGCGCCGCGGCCCGGCGGTTCACCGCGCCCGATCCAGACTCGGGCCGTCAGCGCTGGCGGTACCAGCGCTGCGCGACGAGGTCGCGAAAGACGACGACGTTGCGCCCGCCGGCGGTGACGATCTCCCAGTAGCGCCGGCGCAGCGGCCGTTCGGTCCACCAGCGATCCTCCACGAGCCACGACTCGCGCACGGCGTCGACGACCTCGCCGTCGACCGTGAGCGGCCGGCCGATGCCGTCGGCGCTCACCGCCGACGCCCGCGGCTCGCCGATCCTGCGCGGCCCGGGGCTCATGGCGCCCGCGCCGCCGCCGCGATCCGCCGAGTCATCCGCGACCTCCGCCGGATCCCGGCACCGCCGTGAACCGCCGAATCTCGCGGCGCCTCGCCCCCGTGAGCCGTCGCCGGGCCGGACCGGCCGCTCTCCGAAGGGGACCACCCTGCGGATTCGCAGCCGATCCACCCTGGCTCGACTCACGGCGCCGAGTCATCCGCGACCTCCGCCGGATCCCGGCTCGAACGGGGTCAGCACGACGCGGCGCTCGGGGACGCGCGAGTCGGGGTCGATCTCGAGCACGCGCAGCGCGGCGTACGGGCCCGCGACGGCGCGCGCCTGGCGCACCGCCTCGCGCAGGCGCTCGTCGCGGCGCACCGCGCCGTCGTCGAACAGCGCGCGCATCTCCGCGTGCGGCGGGCCGAAGCGCTCCACGGTCAGCAGCAGCGTCTCGGCCGGCGCGGGCAGCATCGCCAGGCGCCCACCGAGCACCATCCGCATGCGCTGCGGATCTGCGAGCGCCTCGCGGAAGACGACGCGCTCGCGCCACGTGCCGCCCTCGACGAGCCGCGCCGACAGCACGACCGCGCGCAGCGTGCGCCCGCGCCGCTCGCGACGCGCCAGCAGCCGGTCGATCAGCAGCCCCAGCGCGCGCCCGAGCTGCTCGCCGGAGCCCGACTCGGGCAGCTCGAGGGCCTCGCACAGCAGCTCCCCCGGGTGGCGCGGGCGCAGCGGCGTGTCGCGTCCGCGAGCGAGGTCGTGCGCGAGCAGGCCGGGCCGGCCGAAGCGATCGGCGACGACCGAGCGCGTCAGCGCGGCGAGCTCGCCGCGCGTCGCGATCCCGAGCCGCTCGAGCGGCTCGACGAGCGCGGCGGTCTCGGCACGACGGCGCAGGAGCGCCACCGGTCGCGACGCGAGATCGGCCGCGCCGGCGATCCGCAGCGGCCGGCGCACGCGCGCGCCGTGCGCGGCGACCATCGCGCAGAAGCGCGTCGGCCCCTGCCCGATCCGCACCCCGGACAGCACCTTGCGCAGATGATCGGGCCCGGCCCCCTGCGCCGCGAGGTAGCCGTCGCCGAGCATCCGCACGACACGGCCCGAGTGCAGCCGCTGCAGGCCGCTCGAGTCGAAGCACGCCTCGCCGGGGCGCAGCGACTCGACCGCCGCGCCGAGGCTCTCCAGGCGCGCCAGCGCGAGCTCCCAGGCCTCGGCCACGCCCATCGGATCGGGCGGCACGAGCGCCAGCCGCGGACAGCGCGCCAGCGCCTCCCCCATCCGCATCCCGGCGTGGATCCCGAACGTCTCCGCGGCCTGCGACACCTCGCCGACGTACAGCTCGCGACCGGGCTCCGGGGCAAGCGCCGCCGGCTCGCCGAGCAGGCCCGCGCGCCCGCCGGCGGCGACGGCGAGCTCGAACCGATCCAGGAGGACGCAGACGATCATGGTCGAACACATGTTCGCATCGATCGGCTGGCGACGCAAGCCCCCGTACGCAAGGATTCCGCCATGCACGCCATCACCCACCGACGCCGGATCGCGATCGGGACATGCCTGCTGATGCTCGCCGGCTGCGGCGGCTCCGACGGCGGGAGCGCAGCCCCCGAGCAGCGGGCGCTGCCGGCGGGGTGGTACGAGGATCCCGACGGCGACCTCGTCGCGACGGCGGTCGAGGATCAGCTCGGCACCGACCCCCACAGCGACGCGTGCGTGCGCGAGGCAGGCTGTGCGAGCGCCGGTCGCGGCGTCAGCGCGATCGAGAAGTCCAACACGCTGTTGATCCTCGACTCGTCGGGCTCGATGAAGGGCTCGGCCGGCGGCGCCACGACGAAGATGGCGGCGGCCAAGCGCGCGCTGCGCCGCTACGTCGCCGGCACCCCCGACAGCATGGCGCTCGGCTTCATGGTCTACGGCCACAAGGGCTCCAACGGCCCGTCGGGCAAGGCCCGCAGCTGCGCCGGCGTCGAGCTGCTGCAACCGATCGCGCCCGCCGCCTCGCGCCGGTTCGCCGCCACGCTGCGGCGCTTCAGGCCGATCGGCTACACGCCGCTCGCCGCCGCCCTGCGCAAGGCGCGCAGCGCCTTCGACGGCAAGCAGGACGACGTCAACCGCATCATCCTCGTCACCGACGGCGTCGAGACCTGCGGCGGCGACCCGGTCGCGGAGGCGCGCAGGCTCAAGCGGGCGGGAATCCACGTCATGACCGACGTCGTCGGCTTCGACATCGGCGATCCGCGCGCGGCGCGGCGCCTGCGGGCGATCGCCGAGGCCTCCGGCGGCACGTACAGCGACGCGCGCAACGCCGAGTCGCTGTACGGCGTGCTCGACGACGAGATCGCGCACAACGCCGAGCTCATCACGCAGTACCTCTGCGTGACCGCGAGCGGGTCGACCGTCAGCCTCTGCCGCGAGGGCGCCGTCGGCAGCGCGTCGATCGCGATGGACGCCGCCTCGAGCAGCGCGTCGCTCGCCGGCCGCGACGCGCAGGCGCGCGAGATCGACCGCCTGCGCAAGGCGATGGAGGCCGCGGGGACGCGGCGCGACGCGGCCTTCGACCGCGAGAGCGAGGCCGTCGCCAAGCGCCTGCAGCGCGAGGTCGACGCGTCGCGCAGGCGGCTGGACGCGCTCGATCGCTGACGCTGGACCGCGGCTCCCCGCGCTCGTAAGCTAGCCCTCAAGCGATGCAGGGCCCAGCGACGTTCGACAGCAGGACGAAGGCCCGCTCGCTGGCCTTCCTCTTCGCTGCGGCCGCGCTCGTCGGCTACCTGACCGTCGTCCTGCCGCACGAGAAGATGGTCTCGGTCGGGCCGGTGATCGCGGTCGCGACGCTCGCCCTCGCGCTGGCGCTCGCCTGCCTGCGGGTCGGCGAGCAGATCACCGAGCCGCTGCTGCACGGCTGCGTCGCCGTCGTCACGCTGGTGCTCAGCCTGCTCGTGCACTACGCCGAGCAGGCCGCCCTGTACCCGCTGATCTACATGTGGCCGGCGCTGTACGCCTTCTACTTCTTCTCGACGACGGCGGCGCTCTCGCACCTCGCGCTGATCGGCGCCGCATACGCGATCGTGCTGAGCATCGACGACGCGAGCGACGCGACGATCCGGCTCGTGCTCGTGCTCGGCACGCCGCTGGTCATCGGCCTGCTGATCTCGCGCCTGCTGCGCAAGATGCGCGCGGGCATCCAGCGCAGCGCGCGCCAGGAGCGCGCGTTGCGCTCGAGCGAGCGGCGCACGCGACTGATCGTCGACAGCGCGCGCGACGGGTTCATCTCGACCGACAAGCACGGCCGCGTGTTCGACGTCAACGCCGCCGCCGAGCGGCTGCTCGGGCGTTCGCGCGCAGAGATGCTCGGCGTCCCGTTCCAGGATCTCGGCGTGCCGCCGTCGGAGCACGCGCAGTTCGAGCAGCGCCGCCGCGCGTTGCTCGAGGGAGCGCGCGAGGACGGCACGCGGCACCTCGCGATGCGCGTGTCGATCGATCGCCCCGACGGGACGCGGCTGCTCGGCGAGACGATGATCTGGGTCGTCGAGCGCGACGGCGAGTGGATGTTCAATGCGCGCCTGACCGACATCGGAGACCGCCTGCGCGAGCAGCAGGAGCGCGAGCGCCGGGTCGCCGCCGAGGCCGCGCGCGAGCAGGCGGAACGGGCGACGACGACGATCTCGCGCCTGCAGGCGGTCGCGGACGCCGCGCTCATCCATCGCCATCTCGACGACCTGCTGCCGACGATCCTGCAGCGCGCGCGCGAGGTCATGGACGCCGATGCGGCCGCGCTGCTGCTGTTGGAGGAGGACGGGCGCCTGTCGCTCGTCTCCTCCGACGACGCGCCGGCGGCTCGGCGCCCGCGGCGGGTGCGCGCCGACGCCGGCATCGCGGGGCGCGTGCTGGCCACCGGCGAGCCCGTGCTCGTCCAGGATCCGACGGCGCAGAAGCTCGCCGACCTGGCGCTGCTCGACGCCGAGATCGCGTCGATCCTCGCGCTGGCGCTGGTGTCGTCGGGCGAGGTCATCGGCGTGATCGAGATCGGCGTGCGCGCGCCCCGGCGACTGAGCCTCGACGACGTCGACCTGCTGCGCCTCGCCGCCGATCGCGTCGCGCTGGCGATCGAGCATGCGCGCGCCTTCGGCCGCGAGCACCGGATCGCCGAGACGCTGCAGCGCAGCCTGCTGCCGCAGGCGCTGCCGACCGTGCCCGGCGTCGCACTCGCGGCGCGCTACCTGCCGGCGGCCGCCGAGTCGGAGGTCGGGGGTGACTGGTACGACGCGATCGCGCTGCCCGGCGGGCGCGTCCTGCTCGTGATGGGCGACGTCTCGGGCAAGGGCCTGGCCGCGGCGTCGACGCTCGGCGCGCTGCGCAACGCGATCCGCGCCTACGCGCTCGAGGGGCACGGACCGGCCGAGATCGCCGAGCGCGTGAACCGCTTCGTGCTCGCCGAGCCGGCACGCGATCACATGGCGACGCTCGTGCTCGCGGTGTTCGATCCCGTGCGCGGCGAGCTGTCGTGGGTCAACGCCGGCCATCCGCCGCCGCTGACGCTCGACGCCGAGGGCACGCCGGCGTTCCTCGAAGGCGCGCGGTCGGTGCCGCTCGGCGTGCTGCCGTTTCCGGGGTACGTGGAGGACTCGATCGTCGTCGCCCCCGGCGGTGGCGTCGTGCTCTACACCGACGGGCTGATCGAGCGTCGCGGCGAGCACCTCGAGACGGGGATGGCGCTGCTCGCGCGCGCGGCCGCGACGGGCGTGCTGGACGCCGGCGCGCTCTGCGACCGCCTGCTCGCGGCCGCCGTCCCGACCGGCGCAACGAGCGACGACGTCGCGCTGCTCGTCCTCTGCCACGTGCCGCTCGGCACGCGGCTCGAGCTCGACCTGCCGAGCGACCCGAGCGCGCTCGGCTCGCTGCGCGGGCTGCTGCGCCGCTGGCTGGAGCAGACCCACGCGTCGCAGTCCGACGTCTACGCGATCGTCATGGCCTGCAGCGAGGCGTGCACGAACGCGATCGAGCACGCCGGCGCACCCGCCGACGAGACGATCGCGTTCGCCGCGGTGCTGCTCGACGGCGCCGTCGACGTGACGGTGCGCGACCGCGGCCGCTGGCGCGACCACCGCCCGCCGAGCGATCAGGGGCGCGGGCTGGAGCTCATCGAGGCCCTGATGGACGATGTCAGCGTGCAGACTGGCGGCGACGGCACGACGGTGCGCCTGCGCCGGCGCATCGGCGAGCGTGTCAGCGCATGAACCCGCCGGCCTCGTTGCGCAGCGAGCGCCGCGGCGACGACGTCGTCGTGTGGCTGTTCGGCGAGCTCGACGTCTTCAACGCCGCGGACATGACGGCGCGGATCGAGGCCGCCGTCCCGTCCGACGCGCACGGCGCGGTGATCGACCTCAGCGAGGTGGGGTTCCTCGACTCGACGGCGATCCGCAGACTGTTCGCGCTCGCCGCGCGGCTGTCGGAGCGCCGCCAGCGCGTGCACGTCGTCAGCCCCGCGGGCAGCTCGGTCCTGCGCACGCTGCAGCTCGTCGAGTTCACGCGCGCCGCGCCGATGCACGCCACCCTGCGGGACGCGCTGGCGCAGCTTGACGCGGGGCGCAGCCACCCCGGCTGACGGCGGCGCGGTGGGGCTCGGCCAGCGGGGGGCTCGGGCGAGCGGAGCGGGGGCTCGGCGGCGGCGCTCGGCGGCCGGGGCTCGGGCGGCGGGGCGCTGGGGCCGGGGTGGCGGGCGGAGCGGGGGGCTCGGCGGCGGCGCTCGGCGGGAGGGCTCGGGCGGCGGGGCGCGGGGGCCAGGGCGCTGGCGGCACTCGGCGGCAGGGCGCGGCGGACGGGGCGCCGGGCTCGGCGGCGGCGCGCGGCGGGAGGGCTCGGGCGGGGGGCGCGGGGGCCGGGGCGGCGGGCGCGGCTCGGCGGGGGGGCGCGGCGGGTGCTACTACAGGCGCGCCCGCGCGGGTATTCGAGCGCTCCGAGAGTTCACGACAGCACAGGAGCAACCATGATCGGTTTCATCATCGCCGGACTCGTCATCGGCCTGCTGGCGCGCTTGATCCTCCCAGGCCGGCAGCGGATCGGCCTGCTGTGGACGCTCGTGCTCGGCGTGCTCGGGTCCGTCGTCGGGGGCGTCGTCGCCAACCTCATCGGCAGCGGGGACGTCATGGAGCTCAACGTCTTCGGGTTCATCGTCGCGGTTCTCGCCGCCGTCGGACTGCTGTCGATCGCCGAGCGCGCCGGTCTCGGCGCGGGTCCGAACCGGGGGCGCATCCAGAGCCGCTGAACCGCCTTGGTGGTGGGCGTTCTTCGCTCCCCGCAGCCGATCCACCAGAGGTATAGAAAAGCCCCGCAATGCGGGGCTTTTCCGTAGCGGGCCGGTAAGCCGGATTCTGTCGTGAGCAACCATCCATCTGAGCGGCCGACCTGGACCTCGGCGGGCAGCCTGCGAGCGGTCCTGCTTGGCCTTGCATCGGGTGGGGTTTGCCTGGCCGCCGTGTCGCCACGGCGCCGGTGCGCTCTTACCGCACCTTTTCACCCTTACCTGTGCGCGCCGCACGTGCTGACGCGCCATCGGCGGT
>JAWVGK010000032.1:0-13248 GCA_033855155.1 Solirubrobacteraceae bacterium
GGCGCAGGTAGGCGATGTCGAAGACGCCGTGGTGGGTCGGGCCGTCGTCGCCGACGAGGCCGGCACGGTCCAGCGCGAAGACGACGTCGAGCTTCTGCAGGCAGACGTCGTGGACGATCTGGTCGAATGCGCGCTGCAGGAACGTCGAGTAGATCGCCGCGACGGGCTTGACGCCCTCGAGCGCCAGGCCGGCCGCGAACAGGATCGCCTGCTGCTCGGCGATGCCGACGTCGAAGTAGCGCTCGGGCATCTCCTTCTGGAGGATGTTCAGGCCGGTGCCGGAGTTCATCGCGGCGGTGATGCCGACGACGCGATGGTCGCGATGGCACTCGGCGACGAGCGCGTTGCCGAAGACGGCCGTGTACAGCGGCGGCGGGTCGGGCGCGCCTTGCAGCGGCAGCGGCGCGGGCGCGGCGATGCCGTTGCGAATCGACTTCGGCTTGGCGGCGTGCCAGCGCTCCATGCCCTCCAGGCCGCCGTCCTCGGCCGGCGCGAAGCCCTTGCCCTTGACGGTCGCGACGTGCACGACGACCGGCCGGCCGGCGGCGAACGCGCTGCGCAGCGCGCGCCGCAGGGCGCGCACGTCGTGGCCGTCGATGACGCCGACGTAGGCCCAGCCGAGCTCCTCCCACAACAGGCCCGGCGCCCAGAACGCCTTGATCGACTCCTTGAACTGCGGGCCGAAGCGCTCGAAGTGCGGGCCGATGCCGGGCAGGTCCGACAGGCGACCCTCGACCGACTCGCGCGTGTGCCAGAGCTTCGGGTTCAGCCGCACGCGGTTGAAGTAGCGCGACATCGCGCCGACGTTCGGCGCGATCGACATGCCGTTGTCGTTGAGCACGACGACGATCGGCGTCCCCTGTCCGCCGGCCTGGTGGATCGCCTCGAACGCGACGCCGCCGGTCATCGAGCCGTCGCCGATGACCGCGACGACCCTGCCGGCGTCGGGCCGGCCGAGGATCTTCATGCCCTCCTTGAGGCCGACGGCATAGCCGATCGACGTCGAGGCGTGGCCGGCGCCCATGACGTCGTGCTCGGACTCGCCGATCGAGCAGAACGGCGCGAGGCCGCCGTACTGGCGGATCGTCTCGAGCTGGTCGCGGCGGCCGGTGAGGATCTTGTGCGGGTAGGCCTGGTGGCCGACGTCCCAGAGGATCTTGTCGCGCGGCGAGTCCAGCAGCGAGTGCAGCGCGACGGCGAGCTCGCAGGTGCCGAGGTTCGCGCCGAAGTGCCCGCCGATCTCGCCGACGGTGTCGATGATGTGCTCGCGAACCTCCTGCGCGACGGCCGTCAGCTCCTCCTCGGAGAGCGCGTGCAGGTCCTGCGGGCGGTTGATGCGCTCGAGCAGGCTCATGAGCTGCGCGTCGCGATGAAGTCCGTGATCTGCTCGAGCTCGATCGCGCCGCCGGGCGCGGCCGCCGCCAGCGACGCGCGCGCCTGGCGGTGCGAGCGCTGGGCGAGCCCGCGTGCGCCCGGCAGCCCGAACTCGGTGACGTACGTGCGCCTGCCGTGGCGCTCGTCGGAGCCCCGCGGCTTGCCGAGCGCGTCGTCGGTGCCGGTCACGTCGAGGATGTCGTCGACGATCTGAAACAGCACCCCGAGCTCGGCGGCGAAGTGTCGGTACTCGGTTGTCGTCGATCCGCTCATGCCTGCTATCAACAGTACGCACTCGACCGAGGCGCCGATCAGCCTTCCCGTCTTCAGCTCGTGCGTGCGCCGCAACCGGTGCGCGCTGCCGGGCGAGTCGTCGTGGCCCGCGGCGACGTCGAGGTACTGCCCGCCGACCATGCCGTCCACACCCGTCGCCGCGGCGAGCTCGCCGGCGGCGGCGAGCACGTTCGCCGGCTCACCGCGCTGCTGCGTGAGCACGAGCCGGAAGGCCTCGGCGTACATCGCGTCGCCGGTGAGGATCGCGACGTCCTCGCCGAAGGCGACGTGGTTGGTCGGGCGCCCGCGTCGCAGCGGATCGTCGTCCATCGCGGGCAGGTCGTCGTGGATCAGCGAGTACGTGTGGATGAGCTCGATCGCCGCCGCCAGCGGCAGCAGCTCGCGCTCGTCGCGCCCGATCGCCCGCGCCGTGGCGAGCACGAGCACCGGCCGGATGCGCTTGCCGCCGGCCAGCAGGCTGTAGCGCATCGACTCGACGAGGCGGGCGGCGAGCGGCTCCTCCGAGAAGCGCAGCCCTTGCAGGTACGCCTCGACCTGCGTCCGCAGCCCGTCGGGGTAGGCCACCGTGACGGGGTGCCCGATCAGAGCAGCGAGTCCTGGCCCGGCCGCGACTCGCGCTCGGCCTCGCGCGCGCGCCGTTCGAGCTCGGCCGACGCCTGCGACGCCAGCGACGCGCAGTCCTCGACGACGGTCGCCGCGGCGTCGGCGCTGAGGTCGCCAGAGCGCAGCTGCTCGGCGGCGCGCTCGAGCCGCGCGACGAGGTCGTCGAGCGTCGCGTCGGCGTCGGCGTTGTCGGCGAGCGTCATGGCGTCGCCGGATTCTTGCCCATCTCGCGATGCACGGCCGCGAGGATGCCGTTGACGAAGCCGGGCGCATCCGAGCCCGAGTACGTCTTGGCGAGCTCGACGGCCTCGTCGATCGCGCCCTCGGGCGAGATCGGGACGTCGGCCGGCGCCGCGTCGGGATGCAGCATCTCCAGCAGCGCGACGCGCATGATCGCGCGCTCCAGCGGCGCGATGCGCTCCAGCGCCCAGCCCTTGGAGTGGCGCGCGATGAGCACGTCGAGCTCGTCGCCGCGGTCCTGGGCGGCGTAGGTGAGCGCGCGCGTGAAGATGCTGGCGTTGCGGTCCAAGACGGCTTCGAGCTCGCGGCCGGTCAGCTCGGCCTGGTACAGCGCGAAGACGGCGTCGCGGCGCTGATCGGAGCGGCGGGCCACCTCGTGGTCCCGGGGCCCGCTACGCGCGCGACATGTAGTCGCCCGTCGCGGTCTGCACCTTGACGCGGTCGCCGATGTTGACGAACAGCGGCACGCGCACGATCGCGCCGGTCTCGAGCGTCGCGGGCTTGTCGCCGCCGCCGGACGCCGTGTCGCCGCGCAGGCCCGGCTCGGTGTCGGTCACCTCGAGCTCGACGGAGGTCGGCAGCTGCAGGTCTCCGGGGACGTCGTCGACGAACAGCACGTCGACGATGTCGTTGGCCTTCGTCCAGCGCAGCGCGTCGGCGACGGAGGACTGCGGGACCGCGAGCTGCTCGTAGTTCTCGGCGTCCATGAAGTGCGCGTCGGTGCCGTCGACGTAGAGGAACTGCATCTTGCGCGACTCGGTGTGCACGGAGCGGAACTTCTCGCCGGCGCGGAAGGTCTTGTCGATGACGTTGCCGTCGCTCGCGCGGCGCAGCTTCGTGCGCACGAAGGCGCCGCCCTTGCCGGGCTTGACGTGCTGGAAGTCGAGGACCTTGAAGATCGTCCCGTCGACGTCGATGTGGTTGCCGTTCTTCAGTTGGTTCGTCGAGATCATGGGCGGGTCTCAGTGTAGGGCGCGCCTCCTGAGCTTCACGCGCGCGGCACGCCGGCGGCCACGAGTCGCGCGATCGTCTGCTCGGGATGCTCGAGCGCTTGGCGCCACGTGACGCGCAGGACGCGCTCGCCACCGGCCTCCAGCCGCGCCTGGCGCTCGGCGTCGTCCTCGCGGGCGAGCTTGCCGTCGTGCCACTTCGCGCCGTCGCACTCGACGGTCACGCGTTGCTCCGGCCAGCGCAGGTCCGGATACACGCGCCCCAGCCGCTCGTTGATCCGCGGCCTGCGCAGGCCGCCGCGCGCGATCACGCCGAGCACGAGGTCCTCGAGCTCGCTGCGCGTCGGCGCCGGACCGTCGGCGACGAGCGCGGCGAGGCGCTGCGCGCCGCGGCGGCCCTGCGCGCGGGTGAGGACGTCGGCGATCTGGCGCACGTTGGTCAGATGCAGCGCCTGGGCCTGGCGCACCGCGCGCCGCAGCGCCTGGTCGGGCAGCACGTCGGCGAGGTCCAGCAGCGTGCGGGCGGGCGTCGTCACGCGGATCCCGCGGTGACGCATGACGTCGCGCGGGTCGAGGTGGCGCGTGCGGTGGATGCGCAGGCCCGGGCGGCTGCGCCCCGCAGAGCCCGCGACGACGACCTCGACGAGGCGTGAGTCGTCCCACGCCATGAACGCCCAGTTCGCGGCGCCGGCGCGGTAGCCGAGCGCGGACGCCGGCCCGCAGGCGAGCGTCGCCGCCATGAAGCGGCCGTCGAGCGACAGCGCGGCGTGGCCGACGGCGTAGACCCCGTGGTGGACGCGGTGCAGGCGGCCATTTCGGACGCGCACCTGGATCGCAGTCCGCGTCAGGCCGAGTTCGAGCAGCTGCGCCGCCGACACCGCCCCGTACTGCTCGGCGGCACGTGCCGCCACTCGAAGATCGAGGGGTGTGTCGAATTGTGAGTGCTGGCGACTCCAAATTCGACACACCCCCCGCTCGGACGGCACCATGACGCGATCCTCGCGCGAACGGTGTGCCGAGACTACGCGCAGGCGTTACAAGACTCACGCGCCGGACGCGCGCTCGGCGTCCCACTTCGCGACGACGCGCTTGGCGGCGAAGACGCGCCACGCCTCCTCGAGCAGCTCTCCGAGCTCGACGGGGTCGACGGCCTCCAGGCGCACGAGCACGTACGGGTAGCCGTCGTAGTGGGGCGTCGAGAAGAAGACGTCGGGCTGGCCCTGCAGCAGCGCCTCGCGCTCGCCCATGTCGCTCACGCGCAGGACGAGCGCGGCGGGGTTCGTGCGCAGGCGGCACATGCCCTTGCCGCGCACCCGCAGGGCCGGCGTGCGAAACGACGTGCCGACCTCCACCCCCGGCAGCCGGCAGCCGATCTCGACGACGTCCTGCCACGTTGGCATGGCGCCAACGGTAGCGTTCGCCGCCACGCCCTCGAAGTCGCGCCACGAACAAATCCGCCGCGCCGCCCGGGCAGAACTACGATGGCGCAAGGCACAGGACCAGGAGCGCCCCGTCGATCGACTCCCCTGAAAGGCAGGTCCACCCCATGGCCAGTCCCCTGACCGTCGTCATCCCGCTCAACGAAGAGGCGGACATCGCCAAGATGGCGGGCATCATCGTCGCGCAGGAGGCGAAGCTCCAAGAGGCGCGCGCGGCAGTCTCGACGCTGCACTACACGTGGTTTCTGATCCTCGACCACTCGTCACCCGACCTCCAGCCTCAGCCGGGCAGCAGCGGCCCCTTCAGCTTCGTCGTGGTCGTCGTCTTCGACGGCACGCTCGAGGACTACCTGCGCGAGGTCTCCAACGAGCTGTCGCCCGCCTTCACGCTGCTGCTGTCCAACAGCACCGACGGCCAGCAGCTGCTGCCGGTGAGCGAGCACTTCGACGACTTCGTCGCGTACATCCGCGCGCACAACGCCTGCGAGCACCCGCCCGCCGGCGACATGGTCTTCTTCGGAGCCTATCCCGACACAGCCGTGGAGATCCTCGCCAAGGCGGCGCCCGAGTAGCGGGCGTCGCGTGTCCGCCCGACTCATGCCGCGCCTCCCGTCGCGCGAGATCCACCACGCGATCGAGCTGGACGCCTCGCCGGAGGCCGCCTGGGCGGTCTTGACCGACACCCCCGCCTACGGCGAGTGGAACCCGTTCATCACCCGACTGACCGGCGAGCTGCGAGTCGGCGCCAAGCTCGCGGCGCTGGTGCTCCCGCCGGGCGACCGGCGACCGGCGACGTTCAAGCAGACCGTGCTCGCCGTCGAGCCTCCGCGCGAGCTGCGCTGGCTCGCGCGCGTGCTCGTGCCGGGCCTGTTCGACGGCGACCACAGCTTCAAGATCGAGCCGATCGCCGGCGGGCGCACGCGCTTCACCCAGGCCGAGCGCATCAGCGGCGTGGTCGTGCCCCTCGTCGGCGGGCGGATCGACAAGACGCTGCTGGGGATGCAGCAGATGAACGAGGCGTTCAAGCGGCGCGTCGAGGGACGCTGAGCGGGGGCGCTAGCCCGCGACCGCTACTCGGGCAGGATCGCCGGCTTGGTCTCGCGCGACTGGCGCCGGTGCGACTCCGCGTACGCCTCGGAGCGGAAGTGCAGGATCGGGTCGTTGGACAGCTCGATCCCGGGCGGCATGCGCGTCGGATCGAACACGTAGTCCTCGACGAGCGCCTGGTCCTCGTGCAGGCGATCGATCACGAGCTGCCCGGCCACGACCAGCTTGCGGCTCTCCGGCCACAGCCGCGTGAGGTCGTCGGTCGGATCGCCGTCGTCGGCAAGCTGGAAGAGCAGCTTCCAGGCCACCGGCCCGCGGGCGACGCGCTGCTTGATCTCGTTGACGAGGTACTGCGGCGGCAGGACGCCGTCGTCCGCAGGCTCCAGGTCGTGGATGCCCGCGACCGGCATCCAGCGGAAGCGAAACGCGCGCCGGCCGCCGGCCGCGTCGACGAGGTAGTAGGCATGGAAGCCGTTGAACCGCGACGTCGCGAAGCTCTTCGGCGGCGCGAGCGTCGCCGCGGCCTTGATGCCCGCGATCGCCCGCGGTCGCGGCGCGATGAACGCCAGCAGGCGCAGCGGGTTCGGCAGGCCGCCCGGCAGCTCTGCCCGCTGCGCCGACACCATCGCATGGAAGTCGTCGGGCGTCGTCGGCGGGAACGCTGCCAGGTTCAGCGCCGTCCAGAAGGTGTGCTCGCCCGACGCCAGCGCGAAGCGCACGCCGATCCCGAGCGGGTTGCCGCGCTTGCCCGACTCGCGATCAGGCATGTACGGGCTCGCGCCGCCGTTGGAGAGGCGCACGACGGTCTCGATCCGGTCGCCCTGCAGATGCTCGGCGGTCGTCAGCTTGGCGGCCTCGCGCGTCGCCTCGAAGTGGCCGTGGAAGGCCACGCCGCGGGCGTGCCCGCGCTGGAAGCCGGGCACGTTGTTCATGTACTTCTCCATCGCCCCGAGCACCTTCTGGACGCGCTCGGGGCCACCGAGCTCCTGCGGTTGCTGGCTCATTTCAACGGCTCCTTCACAGTCGTTTCAGTGGCGCCGGCCGGCGATCAGCCGGCCACCCCGTCGGCGATCGCGCGCAACGCCGCCATTCCCGGCACGAACAGGTACTCCCCGCCGCGCGTACTCACGAAGTTCTCGTGCGGCGAGAGAAAGAACGGGCGCTTGCCGTGGATCGTCATCTTGCCCGCGCCGAAGGGATCTCCCAGCAGATAGTCCTTGTCGTGCCCGAGGCCGAAGATGTTGCCGTCGGCCAGCCACGGTCCCTGGACGCCCTCGAACTGGCGCGCGATGCTGGCGTGGAAGCTCACGAAGACCAGCCCGCGGTCGGCTCCGTCGTCGGCCAGCTCGCCGTCGGCGAGCGGCGGGCCGTACGGCATGCCCCGCCGGATCATGCGGTGGCGCATGCTGAGCACGCCGTCGTGGCCGAGGGCGTCGCGCGGATTGGAGCGCCGGATGTGCGCGCCCAGCGGGCAGCGCAGCCCCTCGAGATCCTCGCCGTAGCGAAAGTCGTTGGCGCTCGGGTCGGCGGCGTCGAAGTGCGCGCCCGGCGCGTTGGGGTGGGTCACGAGCGGCGCGCCGTTGGGCCAGCGCCCGACGACCTTCGCCGCGAGGCGCTCCTCGCCGCCGTCGGGATAGCGGGCGCCCGCGGCGCGGATCGTGCGACGCCACAACGCGACGTCCTGGTAGAGCTTGCGCCAGACCATGTAGGTCCCACCGCTTCCGAGCGGATCGGCGGGGGCCGGCGGCAGGCGCTTCTGGCGGTCGATCAGCGTGTCCTCGTCGGGATAGCCGAGGATGAACTCCCCCGGTGCGAGCGCGCGCCAGCCACCCTTGCGCTCCGGCACGCCACCGCCGGCGGCCTTGTCCTCGGTCGCGCCCTTGATCGCCGGCTGCGCAAAGCCGTCGGCGAAGCCGAAGTGCTCGCGCGCCCCCGCCAGTAGCTGTGCGTCCTGCTGGTAGATCACGCGCACGCCACCGGCGCGCTTCATCGCCGCCGTCATCTTGGCGAGCGCTCGCCGGTGATCCTCGGCCTCCTGCGCGTTGATCGTCAGCAGCACGTGGGCGTCGCCGGTCCCGAGCCCCGGCTCCCAGGCCGCGGGCGCACTCGGGCCGACGTCGCCGAGCAGCTCGGCGCGCGCCGACATCCCCTCGCGAAACTCCTTCGCGAACGTCCCCGCGACCACGTCCGAGACGCCGAGCGCCGTCAGGCCGCTCGCGGTCAGCGCGACGTTGAGCGTCGTCAGCGGCTTGCCCCGCGTCCACGGCTCGGCCGTCGTGACGTGGTCGAGCAGCCCGGCGAACCACGCCCGCGCCCGCTCCGGCGGACAGTCCTCGTCGATCTGCACGAAGGCGTAGGTCGTGGCGTCGTAGGCGTTGCCGTACGCGCGCAGGATGTCCCCCTGGATGTCGTGCACGTCGAGCTGCACGCTCATGAGTCGCCGAACTCCGCGAGGAAGGCCTTGCGGCGCTGCGCCGGATCCATCTCCTGCGAGCGCACGACGAAGTCCTGCAGGCGCGCGCGCTTGTCGAGCGCGCCGCGGACCTGGTGCACGGTGGACGCGCCGTAGGCCGCGAAGACGAAGCCCGAGTCGAGCTGGTTGCGACCGAGGTAGGCCGCCAGGGCGGCTCCCTCGGCGGGCCGCGGGCAGCCGATGCAGCGACCCCAGATCTCCTGCGCCTCCGGCACCAGGCGCTCGGCCAGCTCGTGCAGGTAGCTGGCCAGATCGCCGTCGAAGTTGCTGGTGAAGAGCAGGTACGGCCCGTCGAGCGGGTCCTGGACGCCGGGCGGCACGGGCATGTCCGGCATGATCAGCCAGCGCGCCATGTGCGTGCGCGGCAGCCGCGCCAGCGGGCTGCCCTGCTCGTGCAGGCCGTCGAGGTATGCGCGCAGCTCGTCCTCGTGACCGGGACGGATCGGGGTCAGCACCATCAGCCCGTACGTCTGGCCGGCGAGGTTCGTGGTCCGCTTGGGAAATCGCGTCGTCATAGGTATCGCTGCGCGTCCTCGAGGAAGGCGCCCCAGACGGCGTCGAACGCCGCCTCCGGGAGCAGGCCGGCGCGGTGGGCGAACATGTCGAGGCGCTCCTCGAGCGCCAGCGCCGAGCGAACGATCGTCACCGTCGCCTCGGGATAGGCGCAGTAGTAGTGGCTCGTGTCGACCTCGTGGGTCTTGAAGAACGCCTGGAACGGGCCCGCGGGCAGCGGTCCAGGGAAGGTCAGCGAGCTCGACCAGAAGGCCTTCATGCCGCCGGTCAGGACGCGCACGGACGAGTCGATGTACTGCGCCCAGCTGCCGTTGAAGCTCACCTCGAAGAACAGGTGCGAGTGGCGCAGCCTGCGCAGGTGCTGCGGCGGGCCGTTGTAGGGGACGTCGCGGATCAGCGACCAGCTCGCGAAGCTGATGAACGACAGCGAGTCCATGGCCTCCAGCGCCTTCGGCACGGCGCGCGACGTCACGAACATGAACGGCATGAAGAAGCGCCCCCACCAGCGCTGCGTCGAGAACAGCGTGATCGACGTCGTCTGGCCGCAGACGTTGCTCGGCGGTGCGTCGGGCGAGACCTCGGCGCGGTTCATGTCCTGCGGCCGAGCTCGCCGAGGATGATCGGGTGCCAATCGCGGCCGGCGTTCTCGCCGACGAAGACGTCGAGGTGGCCGTACTTCGGCACGATGTGCAGCGAGTGGCGACCGGGCTCGCGGCGCTCGAACCAGTCGAACGTGCGCTGCTGGCTCTCCGGCAAGAAGCAGTTGTTGTAGCCGCCGGTGATGAACGAGAAGCGCGCGTCGGTCTGCGGCGCCTGCGCGACGAAGCTCTCCGGCAGCTCGGGCCGCCCCTCGACGCTGATCAGATGGCCCTTCTGCACGCACTTGCTGATCTGCTTGAAGAACGTCAGCGGCGCCGCGCCGAACTCGCCCTTGGTCCACTCGTGCGTCTGCGCGCTGAGCTGCTCGTGCGTCCACAGCGTCGGGTCGCCGGCGCCAAACATGAAGCTCGACACCTTGCAGACGCCGTTGTCGCACTTGCGCCGCGAGACCTTGCAGTACGCCGTGACGGCCTTCGGCAGGATCCACGGCGGATCGCCGATGCCCCACTGCGGGTCCAGATAGCCGGTCAGCCGCGAGACGATCGGCACGACGTAGCGCAGCTTGAACGCCGCCAGCCGCGGCACGACCGGATGCAGCGACACGGCGCTCGCGACGACCGTGCGCACCTCGGGCAGCAGGCCCGCGCAGGCGGCCATCATGAAGCTCGTCGAGCCCTGGCAGTGGGTCACCGCCTGCAGCGAGTCGGCGCCGGTCTGCTCGAGCACGGTCCTGACCGCCAGCGGGTGGTCGAGCACCGCCGCCTGGTCGAGCGTCCAGGTGTTGTTGGGCACGTCCATGCTCGCGCGCCAGGTCTCCATCCAGACGTCGTAGCCGTCGTCGACGAGCGCCTCGACGAGCGTGCGCGGCGTCGGCGGGCGCCAGATCTCCGTGCGCACGCCGACGCCGTGGACGAGCAGCACGGGACCCTTCGTCGGCGCCTTCGGGCCGATCACGTGGGTGACGTTGCACTCGATCCCGTCGGCGGTGCGAAACGGGAAGACCTCGTCGGTATGTGCGGCGGCGGTGGTCAATCGTGCTTCCGGCCGGGCTTCCAGGTTTCCCACATCGAGCCGAGGAACAGCGCGCCGAAGCGCCCGAGCGCGTCGAGGCGGTGCGCCGGATCGACGCGGAACGTCGTCATCTGGACGGCGAAGTCCGCCGGCAGGACGTGCAGGATCCCGGTCGCGACGATCTCCTCGCCCGCGTCGCCGACCTCGTTCGCCGGACCGGGCGGGACGTGGCCGGCGAGGACGTGCGAGAAGAGCGTCGTGGTGTCGCTCCAGAGGTCGAAGCCCGGGTCGTCCTTGGCCTCCTTGTAGCCGTTGAACGTGATCGGGTGGCCTTCGCCGTCCTCCAGCCACAGGCGGTACTTCATGAGCTTGCGCTCCTCGCCGTCCTCGTCGTCGTCGACGAAGAGGTTGAACCAGCCCTGGATGACCGGCAGCTTGCCGCCGAGCGCGTCGCAGTCCAGGTAGCCCGCGGCCGTGCCCGCGTGGGCCGGCTCGGCGACGAAGCGCTCGATGTCGTCCATCGTGATCGTGAGATGGAACATGCACTTGGTCTTGGCCTTCTTGCCCTTGCGAAAGCCCTGGTCGTAGTCGTCCGCGCCGAACGTGATGAACCCGCGCATCTTCTCGGTGAACTCGACGGACGCGGGATGCTTGCTCTCCGGCGCCGCGGCCCCGGTCTCGACGGGCGCGTCGTCGGGGTCCTTCGGGGGTGGTGCGGTCACGGTGGGTCCCTTCATGTCCTCGAGGATGGCGTCGGCGAAGCGGTCGGCGAGGCCCGCGATCGTGAGGCTCGGGTTCGGGCCGACCGGGCCGGGCATCACCGAGCCGTCGGCGACGTGCAGGCCGGGGTAGTTGTAGACGCGGCCGAAGGAGTCGACGACGCCCTCGTCCTCGTGGCGGCCCATCGGGCAGCCGCCGAGCGAGTGCACGGTGACGACGCGGCTCAGCAGCCAGATCGGGTTGTCGAGGAACGTGCCGCCGACCTCCTCGGCGACGGCCTTGGAGACGTCGCGCACGCGCTCGAAGTACTCCTTGGAGGCGCCGTTCTTCTTCCAGTCGACGTTCAGCCCGCCGTCCTGCAGCGACATGATCCCCTCGGGGATGTCGCGGCCCATGCCCAGCAGCGGCAGGAAGCCGGCGGACTCGGCGCAGTCGCCGAGGATCTCCGCGACGGTGTCGCCGATGTCGGTGTCCTTGTGCGTGATGAAGTTGCCCGCGAGCTTGGGCAGCTTCGGGATCAGCTCCCATGCCGAGCGCGGCGCGTCGACGAGCTGCAGCATCCACGAGACGAACTCCGGCTGGCCGGCGTCCTCGAGGTAGAAGCCGCGGCCGTCGCCGCCGTCGACCGTGTCGGCGACGCGGATCGCGCTCGTGATGACCGGCGCGTGCGCGGAGTCCAGGACGTGCGGAACGCGCTTGCCGTCGGGTCCCTCCGTCATGCAGTGGCGCGCGAACGTCAGCAGGTCGCCGTTGCCGCTGAAGCGCGTGCCGAGCATCGAGCTGATGTTCGGGAAGGCCGCGCGGTTCTTCAGCAGCAGGTACGTCGTCCCGAGCGTGCCCGCCGACAGGATCAGCCGGTCGCAGGTGGCGGTGTGGCGGTCGAGGCGCTTGGTGTCGGTCGGGACGCCCTCGGACTCGGCGTCGTGGACGACGTAGTGGACGGTGTAGCCGCCGCCCTCGCGCGGCTCGAAGCCGCGCACCTCGCAGCGCGTGCGGATGTCCGCGCCGGCGTGCCAGGCGGCGGTGATGTACGTGTAGTCGAGGCTGTTCTTCGAGCCGTGGTTGCAGCCCAGGTCGCACTCGCCGGTGAGCTTGCAGGTCAGGCGGGTGCGGCCGTGGATGTTCGGCCGGTCCTCCCTGATCGGCTCGCCGACCAGCGGCGGGTCGCCGGGGTTGGCGAACGTCACCGCGAGGTTGACGAGGTTCCAGTCGAGGCCGAGCTTGTGCGCCGCGTCGCGGAAGGCGAGCACCTTCAGCGTCTTGTCGTACGGCGCCTGGTCCAGCGGGTACTTCTGGACGTTCATCATGCGCTCGACGCGGTCGTAGTGCGGGTCGAGATCCGCGCGCGTGACGGGCCAGTACTCGTAGCCGTCCTTCCAGCTGCCGTGCCCGGGCTCCTCGCGCACGAACCACTCCTCGTCCTTGCGCAGCAGGACGTTGGCGTAGATCAGCGAGCCGCCGCCCAGGCCGCTGGCGCAGATCGCGTCGATGTTGTCGAAGCTCCACATGTTGAACATGCCGTGCAGCCCGGCGCTGGGATCCCAGAACTGCCGCTTGAGGCCCAGCGGCGAGCGCGGGAACGAGTTCGGCGGAAACGCCTTGCCGCGCTCGAGCATGCAGACGCTGTGGCCGGCCTCCGCGAGGCGGTACGCGGTGACGGATCCACCGAAGCCGGAACCGACGACGATGGCATCGAAGTGCTCTGCTGTGGCGGTCAACGGATTTCTGCTCCTAGCGGTAGCGGCGTTCGCCGGACCTCTGCGTGCGATCGATCGTGCCAACAATAACCCCGCGCAGCGCGCGGGTGCAGCACTTCGTCGGACCCCGCGGCGCGTGGGCCGGCGGCTACGCGACGACGCGCAGGCTCTTGGGCAAGCCGCTGAGGACCGTGCAGCCGTCCTCGGTGACGACGACGAGATCCTCGATCCGCACGCCGACGGCGCCCGGCACGTAGACGCCCGGCTCGACCGTGACGACGTTGCCG
>JAWVGK010000033.1:0-4886 GCA_033855155.1 Solirubrobacteraceae bacterium
CGGGGCGGCCGACGGCGCGGGCGATCGCGCAGCTCGATCGACGGGGCCCGCGCGAGCAGCATCGTCACGCCGGCGCGCGGATCGCGCGGCGACGGGCGCGACTCGCGCAGCGACAGCGCCGACCACGTGCTGCCGGCGTCGAGCTCGGGCGCGAGGAGCGCGGCGATCGCGCGCGGCACCCAGCCAAGCTGCCCGCCGCCGCGAAGCTCGACCGCGATCGCGTCGGGGTCGTGCTCGTTGGCCGGGTCGCGGCGCAGCGTCAGCGCGCTGCCGGGCGCGGCGGCGTCGGACGCGAGCGCCTCGAGGTGATGGCGCGCGGCGCCCGCGACGCTCGCCACGATCAGCCCGCGTCGCGCGAGCTGCGGCGCGTCGCGCGCGAGGAACCGGCCGTCGTCGCCGACGAGCGCATAGCCGCTGAGCCAGACGATCGAGCCGTCGTCGGGATACCAGTAGCGCTCCTCGAAGACCGCCTCGACATCCATGCCCGCGGGTTTCTCGTGAACGTCGTGCGCGAAACGCCGGGATGCCGACGCGAGCCGAGGACTCAAGAACGAAGCGGGATCCCCGGCATTCCACGTCCCGCCGGGTAGCCGCAGGCGCGGTAGTCGGCGGCAAGGGCCTCGACGATCGGATCGAGCAGCGCAACGACATCGTCGCCCAGCCCGAGCAGGCGCCGTAGGTCTACGGGTACAGCGCCACGCCCGAGCCCTCGTCGGCGAACAGCGTCGGGAGATGCGCCGACCGCTGGTGCGCGGGTGCGGTGAAGTACTTACCCGAGACGTTGCCATTCGTCCAGTCGTTGTACACGCGAACGTTCGAGGAGCGGTTGTTGATCCACGACGAGTCGACGTCATTGAAACTACGAATCGGGGCGTGGCTCAACTGGTACCGGCCCGAGGCATCGCTGCTGTACCAGATGTCCCCGCGATAGCTCGCGTCGTGGTACAGACAGAAGGCGTCGGACGGGCACGTGAAGTTGGCGAAGATGGTGTCGGGCTGGATGGACTGCAGCGCGCCCGGCGAATCGCTGCCGATGAGGGTTCCACTGTCAGCGGCCGGCGCCGCGCCGGAGAGGGCGAGTGGGATGCAACCGGCTACGGCAACGATGCTGGCGATACGAGAACCACGCATGACGGCTCCTTCGTCGAGGACGAGTGTGGCGAGGACAACGCAGCCCGCGAAGCATGCGAGAGGCCGGGGAGGGCACGTCGCCCGCGGATCAGATGGTTGTCGACGCCCTGTGTGTGACGGCGTGCGTCGTCGCCGATGCTGCCAGTCACCGCTGCCGTCGTACACCGGGGAAACCCCAAACCGCCACCCCAATCTTTGCTCACCGCCCGACGATGGGGGGTGCGCCGCGGACGCGAGCGTCGACGCCCGTCCAACCCCACCGGAGCGCGGCACGCGCTTGCCGAACCGTCGGCGCGCGGTGCCCCGGGCGCAGCGATTCGTCCGCACGCGAGGCTTGGCGGCGCAGCCCCGCGGGCAGTCTGCGGCCATGTCCCCCCGTGCGCTGTTGCCCCTGCTCGCCATCACGACCGCGCTGGCCCTGGCGCCGGCGGCCGCCGCTCAGGACGAGCCGACCACCGGCCCCGCGACCGCGACGGGCACGGGCGGCGCGGTCGCGACCGTCGACCGGCGTGCGACGAGCGCGGCGATCGCGACGCTGCGCCGCGGCGGCAACGCCGTCGACGCGGCCGTCACCGCGGCCGCGGTGCTCGGCGTCACAGAGCCGTTCTCGTGCGGCATCGGCGGGGGCGGCTTCATGCTCGCCTACGACGCGCGCCGCCGGCGCGCGACGGTGATCGACCATCGCGAGACGGCTCCCGAGGACATGCGCGCGGACTCGTTCTTCGAGAACGGCAAGCCGCTGGCGTTCGCCGACGCGCGCTACAGCGGCATGTCGGTCGGCGTTCCCGGCACCGTCCGCGGCTGGGCGACGGCGCTCGAGCACCGCGGGACGATCTCGCTCGCCGAGGCGCTGCGGCCGGCGATCGCGGTCGCGCGTCACGGGTTCGCGATCGACCAGACGTTCTTCGACCAGATCCAGGAGAACCTCGACTACTTCGACGACGCACCGGCGACGGCGGCCCTGTACCTCGATCCGGACGGCACGCCGCGCGACGTCGGCACGATCTTCCGCAACCCCGACCTCGCGCGGACGTACGAGCTGCTCGCGCACCTCGGGACGAAGGGCTTCTACCGCGGCCGGGTGGGCGCCGCGATCGTCGCGGCGGTGCGCACGCCCCCGGTCGCCGCGACCGCCAACCACCGCTGGCGCCCCGGCGTCATGGCCGCCCGCGACCTGCGCACCTACGGCGCGCGCCTGCGCGCGCCGACGAGCGTGCGCTACCGCGGCCTCGACGTGCTCGGCGCGTCGCCGCCCTCCAGCGGCGGCTCGACCGTCGGCGAGGCGCTGAACATCCTCGAGGGGTACGACCTGCGCTCGCTGCCCTACGAGGAGGCGCTGCACCGCCGCCTGGAGGCTTCGCGGCTGGCGTTCGCGGACCGCAACCGCTACGTCGCCGATCCCGGCTTCTACCGCGTCCCACTGCGCGGCCTGCTGTCGGACGGCTTCGCCGCCACGCGCCGCGCGCTGATCGGCGACCGCGCCGCGACGAGCCCCGTCGCGCCCGGCGACCCGTACCCGTTCCAGGGCGCCGCGCCGCGCGCGCGGGGCGCGGCGACCGCAACCGCCGAGCGCAGCGGCTCGACGACGCACATCTCCGTGACCGACCGCGCCGGCGACGTCGTCTCGTACACGTTCACGATCGAGTCGACGGGCGGGGCCGGGCTCGTCGTCCCCGGCTACGGCTTCCTGCTCAACAACGAGCTGACGGACTTCAACTACGACTCGCTGACGCATCCCAACCGCGTGCGGCCGCGCAAGCGCCCGCGCAGCTCGATCAGCCCGACGATCGTCATGCGCGGCGGGCGGCCGTGGCTGACGCTCGGCTCGCCCGGCGGCTCGACGATCATCACGACCGTCCTGCAACTGCTGACCGACCGCATCGACCTCAGCATGACGCTGCCGCAGGCGATCGCCGCGCCGCGCACGTCGCAGCGCAACACCGCCACGACGCAGGCCGAGCCGGCGTTCCTGCAGTCGCCCGAGGCGGCGGCGCTGCTGGCGCGCGGCCAGGCGTTCGTCTCGACCCCCGAGATCGGCGCCGCGACCGGGATCGAGCTGCTGACCGGCGGCGGCGTGCTGGCCGCGGCCGAGCCGGTGCGCCGCGGCGGCGGCAGCGCGATGGTGCAGCAGCCGGCGTTGTAGGGGCGATCAGCCGGCGCGGAACACGCGCCGGCCCTGCACGGCGAGGTCGCGCGCGATCGCCGTCGCCTCGGCGATCGACAGCCGGTGCTCGCAGACGAGCTGGGCGAGAAACGCGCAGTCGACGCGGCGCGCGACGTCGTGGCGCGCCGGGATCGAGCACAGCGCGCGCGCGTCGTCGACGAAGCCCGACGTGCGATGGAAGCCGATCGTGTCGGTGACCGCGTGGCGGAAGCGCAGCATCCCCGCCGGCGAGTCCAGAAACCACCACGGCGCGCCGACGTAGACGGACGGATAGAAGCCGGCCAGCGGCGCGAGCTCGCGGGCGAACGTCGACTCGTCGACGGTGAACAGCACGATCCGAAAGCGCGCGTGGGTGCCGTAGCGGCCGAGCAGCGGGCGCAGCGCGGACGTGAACTCCGCCCGCAGCGGGATGTCGGCGCCGGCGTTGGCGCCGTGCGCTCGCAGCGTGTCGGGATGGTGGTCGCGCAGCACGCCGGGATGCAGCTGCATGACGAGGCCGTCCTCGCAGGACATGCGCGCCATCTCGTCGAGCATGTGCGCGGCGAACGCCGCCGACTCGTCCGCCGACGCGGTCCCGCGCAGCGCCGAGGCGAAGATGCGCCGCGCGGAGCGCTCGCCGAGGCGCTCGGTGCTCAGCAGCTGCACGCCGTGGTCGGTGGACGTCGCGCCGTGGCGGGCGAAGTGCTCGCGGCGGCGCTCGAGCGCGGCGACGAAGTCCTCGTACGTGTCGATCTGCGCGCCGGCGGCCGCGGCGAGGCGCGCGACCTGCGCCACCCAGTCCGGGCGCGACGGATCGAGGTAGGCGTCCGGGCGAAACGTCGGGATGACGCGGGCGCTCCACGCCGGGTCCGCCGCCAGCGCGCGGTGATGGCGCAGGTCGTCGGCCGGGTCGTCGGTCGTCGCCAGCAGCTCGATGCCGAAGCGCTCGACGAGCGCGCGCGGCCGGCAGTCGGGCTGCGCGAGACGCAGCGACAGCTCGTCGAAGAGCTCGTCGGCTGCGGCCGCCGACGGCATCGTGCGCACGCCGAGCACGTCGTGCAGGACGAGCTCGAGCCACAGCCGCACGACGGTTCCGGCGAGCAGCGGCCAGTGCTCGCACAGGCGCCGCCAGATCGCGC
The DNA here is from genome assembly GCA_033855155.1 of Solirubrobacteraceae bacterium. Classification (GTDB taxonomy): domain Bacteria; phylum Actinomycetota; class Thermoleophilia; order Solirubrobacterales; family Solirubrobacteraceae; genus CADCVQ01. The sequence goes on from JAWVGK010000033.1 coordinate 4,414, forward strand.
GAGGCTCGGCCGGCGGGCGCAGCTGCTCGAGCGCGACGCCGTGCGCGTGCAGCAGGCGCGTGACGTAGTGGTCGGGCGTGACGAGCAGCGCCGCCGGATCGAAGAACGGCGCGTCGCGCGCGATCAGGGCGGCGTCAACGTGCCCGTGCGGCGAGACGATCGGCAGCTCGGCGACCGCGGCGTGCAGCTCGGCGGCGACGCCGCGCGCGGGCTCGCCCGCGGGCAGCAGGATGTGCGGGTGGATCGTCAGCGCGCTCATCCGATCGCCGCCTCGATGCCCGCGCGATGGCCGCCGCGCACCAGCGCCGCGCTCATCCGATCGCCGGCGCGATGGCCGCCGCGCACCAGCGCCGCGCTCATCCGATCGCCGCCTCGATGCCGGCGCGATGGCCGCCGCGCACGAGCGCCGCGTGCAGCTCGGCGACCGCCTCGACGAACGCCGTCGCGTCCGCGAGCGCCGGCGCGAAGACGTC
>JAWVGK010000034.1:0-4010 GCA_033855155.1 Solirubrobacteraceae bacterium
GACGGTCACCGAGCGCCTCGACGCCTACGACGCGACGGTCGCCGGCCGCGCGATCGCCGCCTTCGTCGACGACCTCTCCAACTGGTACGTGCGCCGCTCGCGGCGGCGCTTCTGGGACGGCGACGGCGCCGCGCACGACACGCTGCGCCACTGCCTCGTGACGACGTCGCAGCTGCTCGCGCCGTTCATCCCGTTCGTCGCCGACGAGATCTACGACAACCTCGACGCCGGCGAGCCGAGCGTCCACCTGACCGACTGGCCCACGCCCGCCGAGCGCGACGTCGAGCTCGAGACCGCGATGGCGATCGCCCGCGAGACCGTGCGCCTCGGGCTCGCCGCGCGCGGTGCGGCGAAGCTCAAGGTCCGCCAGCCGCTGCACGAGGCCGTCGTCGTCGCCGCCGGCCGCGAGCGCGAGGCGATCGAGCGCCTGTCGGACATCGTGCGCGAGGAGCTCAACGTCAAGGCGCTGCGCTTCGTCTCGCAGACCAGCGAGCTCGGCTCCTACACGCTGAAGCCCAACTACCGCACGCTCGGCCCGCGCTTCGGCAAGGCGATGCCGCAGGTCGCCGCCGCCGTCGCCGCGCTCGACGCCGGCCACGTCGCCGACACGCTGCGCGACGGTGGCGGGGTCGGCGTCTTCCTCGACGGCCACGACCATGCGCTGAACGCCGACGACCTGCAGCTCGTGATGGCCCCGCTGGAGGGCTACCAGCTCGAGCGCGAGGGCTCGCACGCGGTCGCGCTGGACCTCAAGCTCGACGACGGCCTGCGCCGCGAGGGGCTCGCCCGCGAGATCGTGCACGCCGTCCAGAACGCGCGCCGCGGGGCCGGCCTGGACATCGCCGACCGGATCGCGCTGACGCTCGGCGGCGACGAGGAGCTGCTGGCGGCGGCACGCGCGCACGAGCGCTACGTCGCCGGCGAGGTGCTCGCCGTGAGCGTCGGCTTCGACGCCAACGGCAGCGGCGAGCGCGCGAGCATCGAGGGCCGCGAGCTGCGGATCGCCGTCGCGCGCGCCTGAGACCGCGCGCCAGGGCGCGATCCTCACCTCCTCGTCGCACGGCCGGGCTGTCGCAGCGGCTTAACCGAAAATCGACACACACGCGCCCGTCCGCGGGTTAAGATTTCCCGTCCTAACTGCGGGAGCCGACGACGGCTCGGCGCCTGGAGCTTCGATGCGGTCTGGGGGATCGGCGATGCGCGCGCAGCTGGAGTATCTCGAGCTCATGAAGAACGGCCTGCCACCCAACGAGGGCAAGCCGAAGCACGTCGTCGTCGTCGGCGCCGGGATCGCCGGCCTGACGGCGGGCCTCATGCTCAAGCAGGCCGGCCACAAGGTCACGATCCTGGAGGCGCAGCACCGCGTCGGAGGCCGCATCCTCACGCATCGCGGGTTCGCCGGCAAGATGTACGGCGAGTTCGGCGCGATGCGCTTTCCCCTCGGGCACGAGCTCGTGCAGTACCTCATCCGCGAGAAGTTCAAGCTCGCCACCAAGCCGTTCCCGATGGGCGCCGACAACTTCATCTTCCTGCAGGGCCGCGCCGTCCGCGCGAGCGAGTTCACCAGCGACGCGTTCGACTTCGACCTGCACGACGACGAGCTCGACAAGACGCCGAAGGAGATCGTCGGCGCGGCCGTGGCGCCGCTGGTCGAGATCATGAGCGGCACCGCCGAGGACGGCGGCTGGGACCAGCTGCTGACCGGGTACGACCACTACTCGGTGATCGCGTTCCTGCGCGACCGCGGCTTGAGCGACGGCGCGATCGCGATGATCGGGCCACTGCTGAACCTCGAGGGCCGGTACCACTTCTCCCTGGTCGAGTGGTTCGCGCACTACTACGAGGACGTCTTCGGCGACCTCCTCTACCTCGTCGACGGCGCCGACGGGTTGACGACGGCGTTCGAGCCATACCTCGGCGACGACATCCGCTACGGCGCCGAGGTCGACGCCGTCGCGCAGAGCGACACCAAGGTCACGGTGCACTTCAAGACGTCGGCGGGCACGCGCAACACCGTCCGCGGGGACGAGTGCATCATCACGACGCCGCTGTCGCTGCTGCGCCACATGGAGATCGAGCGCCTGGACCCGCAGAAGTGGCAGGCGATCCGCAACTCGTACTACGGTCGCGCGCACAAGATCTTCATGCAGTTCAGCACCCGCTGGTGGGAGTCGCAGTACGCCATCACGCACGGCCAGACCGTGACGGACCTCGCGATCCGCAACGTCGTCTACCCGCCGGCCGGGCAGGACCCGGATCTCGAGAAGGGGGTGCTGATCGCCTCCTACTGCTGGGAGCAGGACAGCATTCCGTACAGCTCCATGCCCGAGGAGGAGCGCATGGTGCAGGCGCTCCAGGACCTGTCGAAGATCCATCCCGAGGCGCGCGCGACCTTCGAGCACGGCGTCTCCAAGGACTGGGGCGCCGACCGCTACGCGGGCGGCATCGGGCCGCTGTTTCGGCCCTTCGAGATGCTCGGCCACGCGTTCCTCGACGTGATCCGGCCGGTGCACCGCGTGTGGTTCGCCAGCGACGCGTGCGATCGGCGCCATCGGCGCTGGGCCGAGGGCTCGCTGCGCGCGGCGATCCGCAACGTCTACGCGATCCACACGGGCATGCGCGGCGAGATCCCGTGGACCGGAGTCGGCGCGGACGCGCCCGAGCGGGAGCGCCGGCCCTCGCTGCTCACCCCGTAGCGCGGCTCGGCGCCCCGCAAGGCGCGGACGTTTGCAAGCTTGGAACGAGTCCAGAACGTGTTAGCCTCGGGCGCCGATGCAACGCACGACGCCTCCGGAGGTCGACTGCCCCGTCCACACGCACCATGCCTGGTTGCCGGCGATGGCCGCCGGCTACCTCGTCGACGAGGCCGACGTCACGTTCCGCGGCGTCCGTCCGGCGTGCCAGGCCAACGACCAACCAAGGGAGATCGCATGAGCGAGCACACTCCGCCGCCGACCACGACCGACGCGGGGATCCCGGCGCCGAGCGACTCGCACTCGCTGACCGTCGGCGCGAACGGGCCGATCCTGCTGCAGGACCACTACGTCATCCAGAAGATGGCGCAGTTCAACCGCGAGCGCGTCCCCGAGCGCGTCGTCCACGCCAAGGGCTCGGGCGCGCACGGCTTCTTCGAGGTCACCGAGGACGTCTCGCAGCTCACGCGCGCCGACCTCTTCAACGGCGTCGGCAAGGTCACGCCGGTGTTCGCCCGCTTCTCGACCGTCGCCGGCGAGCTGGGCTCGGCCGACACCGCGCGCGACCCGCGCGGCTTCGCGCTGAAGTTCTACACCCAGGAGGGCAACTACGACCTCGTCGGCAACAACACGCCGGTGTTCTTCATCCGCGACCCGTCGAACTTCTCGGACTTCATCCACTCCCAGAAGCGCCGCGCGGACACCGACCGGCGCGACAACGACATGCAGTGGGACTTCTGGACGCAGAAGCCGGAGTCCGCGCATCAGGTGACGCTGCTGATGAGCGCGCGGCACGCCGAAGACCCTGCGCAACATGAACGGCTACGGCAGCCACACGTTCATGTGGATCAACGCCGGCGGCGAGAAGCTCTGGATCAAGTACCACTTCAAGACCGACCAGGGCGTCGAGAACTTCACCGACGCCGAGGCCGGCGACATGGCCGCCGAGGATCCCGACTTCCACCGCGCCGACCTGTGGAACGCGATCCGCGACGGCGACGCGCCGTCGTGGACCCTGAAGGTCCAGGTCATGCCGTTCGAGGACGCCACGAGCTACCGCTTCAACCCGTTCGACCTGACGAAGGTCTGGCCGCACGGCGACTACCCGTTGATCACGGTCGGGCGGATGGTGCTCGACCGCAACCCATCCAACTACTTCGCCGAGGTCGAGCAGTCGGCGTTCGAGCCGGCGAACATGGTGCCCGGCATCGGCCCGTCGCCGGACAAGATGCTGCTCGGGCGGCTGTTCAGCTACCCCGACACGCACCGCTACCGGATCGGCCCGAACTACCTGCAGCTGCCGATCAACAAGCCGCA
>JAWVGK010000035.1:0-6788 GCA_033855155.1 Solirubrobacteraceae bacterium
GTTGGGCACCGTGTCGGCGCGCGCCCGGCTGCAGGACCAGACGCGATGAACGAGCGCCGGGAGTCCGGCCAGGCGTCGGTCGAGCTCGTCGTGCTGGCGCCGCTGCTCGTCGCGGTCGTGCTCGGCGCGGCGCAGCTGCTGGCGGCGGGGGCGGCGCGCGAGCTGGCGGGCCATGCCGCCGGGGCGGCGGCCGTCGCGATCCTCCAGGGCGCCGATCCCGCCGCCGCGGCGCGCGACGCCGTGCCGGGCTGGTCGCGCGAGCGCATGAGCATCCGCGTCGCCGGCCGGCGCGTGCGCGTCCGCATGCGCCCACCGTCGCCGATCCCGGCGCTCGCCGGCCTGTTCGAAGCCGATCGCACGGCGGATGCGGGGCCTGCGTCGCGATGAGCGTCCTGCGCCGCATCGTCGAGTACTTCGTGTCCGCGGACGGCTACGCCCGTGGAGACGTCGCCGGGTTGGACGAAGGACCGGGCCCGGCGTGCGCGGAACCCGTGCCGCGCACGCCACCCGCCGTCGCCGTGCTCTCGCCGCCGGCCGACGCGCACCCGCTGGGCAGCGCGCTCGGCCTCGCGCTCGCGGATCGTCGGCGCGCGCCGGTGGTCGCAGTCTGCGTCTGGACCGGCCAGCCGCCCACCGCCGGCGTGGCATGGCGAGCTCCCGCGTTGCCGGCGGCACGCCGGCTGGCAGCCGCCCTGGCGGCGCGCGGCCACGACGCTCGCGCGGCGGGCCGACTCGCCGTCGTGCGCCTGGCGGCGGCGCCGGGCGATGCGGCCGCCGAGGCCGGCCGCGCCAGCGCCGCCGCGGGCGCCGCGCCGGTCGTGCTCGCGCTCGGGGGCCCGCGCGTCGCCGCCTTCGACGCGCTACTCGCCGAGCAGGACGTCGTCGTGGTCGCGACGGCGCCCGGCACGGATCCGGCGCTGGCGCGTCTCGCGATCGCCGGCCTCGCGGGCGAGCACGCCCGCGCGTGCGTCTGCGAGGTCTCGCCGGCGCACCCCGGGCGCGCGCTCGCGGCTGCCGGCCTGACGCTGCTGCCGTCCGCCCGCCGCGCCCTCGCGGCACCCGTCGAGGCGCTGCCGTGATGCCCCGCGCGGAGCGCACGGATCGACGCGCGGTCGCGAGCCGTGGCGTGCGCTGCGAGGCCGGGCAGGCGGCGATTGTCGTGCTCGGCGCGGCGCTGGCGCTGCTGCTCGGGGCGCTCGTGCTCGGCACGGTCGCACGCGGGATCGGCGACCGCAGCGACGAGCAGCGCGCCGCGGACCTCGCGGCCCTCGCGGGGGCGCGCGCGATGCACGGCGCGTACGCGCGGCTGTTCGAGCCGGCGACGCTGGGCCCGCGCGCGAACGCCGCGCACCTCGAGCGCGCCGCGTACCTCGCGCGCGGGCGCCGCGCGGCGATCGACACGGCCCAGCGCAACGGCGCGCACGACGTCGCGGTGAGCTTCCCCGACGCCGCCACGTTCGCGCCGGTGCGCATCCGCGTCGAGGTCCGCGATCCGGTGCTCGTCGCGGGCGGCGAGTCCGTGCCCAGCGGCGCGCGTGCCGAGGCCGAGCTCGCCGCGCCGGCGGACGTCGCGCTGGCGACCGGAGCCGGCGTCGGCGAGTACCGCGGGCCGCTCGCGACGCGCCAGGGCAAGCCGATGCGGCCCGACGTCGCGGCGGCGTTCGACCGCATGGCCGCCGCAGCGCGCCGCGCGGGAATCTCGCTGACCGTCGTCAGCGGGTTTCGGACCAACGCCGAGCAGGCCGCGCTGTTCGCGCGCCACCCCGATCCGCGGTGGGTCGCGCCGCCGGGACGGTCGCTGCACCGGCTGGGCACCGAGCTCGACCTCGGTCCGTCGTCCGCGTACGGGTGGCTGGCGGCGAACGCGGAGCGCTTCCACTTCGTCCAGCGCTATTCGTGGGAGCCGTGGCACTTCGGGTACGTCCTGAACGCGGGCACGAGCTCCGTGGGCTTCGGCGCTGCGGCCGACGGCGAGGTCGCGCGCGCGATGCCGTCCTTCGTCCCGGCGCAGTTCGCCGCCGCGCTCGCCCGCGCCGCGCAGCGCTGGAACGTCTCGTCGGCGCTGCTCGGCGCGCAGCTCTACGCGGAGTCGAACTTCAACCCGTTCGCGCGCTCGCCGGCGGGCGCCCGCGGCATCGCGCAGTTCATGCCCGCGACCGCGCGCCAGCTCGGCCTGCGCGACCCGTTCGACGCCGCGGCGGCGATCGACGCCCAGGCGCACCTCATGCGCGACCTCCTGCGCCGCTTCGGCGCCGTCCCGCTCGCGCTCGCCGCCTACAACGCCGGCCCCGGCCCGGTCGCCGCCTGCGGCTGCGTCCCGCCGATCGCCGAGACCCGCGGCTACGTCGCGCGCGTACTCGGGCTGCTCGGCGGCGCGGGGGAGGCGGTCGGGGACGGGGCCCTGGAGGTGAGGCTCGTGCGATGAGCATCAGCGGCGCAAGGGCCACGCGCACCCGGCGACGGATGCTGGCGCTGGCATCGGCGCTGGTAGCGTGCTATCCGGTGTGTGCTCGAAGGTGGTCGAGCGCAGCCGGTGGTGGCAACGCCGACGTGCGCCGGAACACGATGACGCGACGCGATTGGCTCATGCTCTTCATCTCGTTCGAGGGCGCTCCCCGCGGCCTGGATCCTGTTCGCCTCCAGAAGGGCATGTTCTTGTTCGGCGAGGAGGTCGCGGATGTGCCGGACACCCAGAAATACAGCTTCCGCCCGTACAACTACGGGCCGATGAGCAGCGCGATCTACGCCGATCTCGACCGTCTCGTCGCGGACGGGCTCATCGAGTCTGTTCCGGTCGAAGGGCAGAGCTGGTCCCGTTTTCGCCCGACCGAACGCGGCGTCCAGCGCGGGATGCAGCTGCTCGAGGCGGCGACCGCCGACCAGCGCCGAGGCGTTCAGCACCTGTACGAGACCAAGCGGTCCGTTGCGAGGATGAGCTTCGACGCGCTGCTCGAAGACGTCTACGAGCGCTACCCGCAGTACGCGACGAAGTCCGTCTTCAAGCGCCGAGCCTGACCTCCGAGCTCTCGGCGACGGCTGAGCCAACACATGACGCTCGTCCTTGGTCTGCGCTGTCGCGATGGTGTTGTCTTGGCCGCCGACAGTCAACGAACGAACGGGAACGTCCGCGAGAGCGTCCCCAAGCTGTTCGTCAGCCCCTCCGGCATCCTGTGGGGCACGGCCGGCACGATCGCGACACAGCAGGAGATGTACGTCGCAATGCGGAGCCTGTCGGTCCGGGAGTGCCCGACGCGCGAGGAGGGACGCGATGCGGTCCAGGCGGCACTCACCGAAGCGATACGCGTCACGACCTCCCGGATGAACGATCCTTCCCCCGCTGCAACTGCTGCCGGAGGTGTGTTCGCGTGGTACAGCGCGCCCGAGCAACGCACCTTTCTGCTTCGCGTGCAACACAGCGGACACGCCGAGTTCCGCCCGAACTTCACGATGGTTGGTCCAGCGTTGCCCAGATGCTTGCGCATTTCGCCCTCAGCCGGTCGGAGTATCTCGACTACGGTTCTCTCCCACTTCAGACGGCGGAGATGGTCGCCTTCGGCGCCGCCGATGATGTGATTCGAGAGGTTGCCAGCGGTCTTGACAGGCCCGTCCAGGTGGCGGTGGTGAGGGAAGCCGGTGCACACGTGAGGTCGAGTCTCGAAGTCCGAGCGCTCGAGGACACCCTGGGCGCGTTTCGCGCGCATCAGCGGGACTACCTCGTTCGCGACGAGGATTCCCCTTCAGGGCCGGACACCGGGGTGCGGCCGCAAGCACCTACGCTGGCTGGGAGCATGCCGCTGATCCAAAGCGTCGAGCCCGACCTTCGCGCGCTGATCGCGTACATCGTCGCGGGCGCGCGGGAGCGGCGGGTCACGCTGAACCGCACGCGGCTCGTCAAGCTGCTGTACCTCGTCGACGTCGAGAGCGTCCGCACGCGGCGCGAACCGGTGACCGGCATCGCGTGGGTCTTCCTCGACTTCGGCCCGCACGCCGGCGAGCTGGTCGACCTGCTCGAGGATCTCGAGCGGCGCACCGCGCTGTACCGCGCCATGCCCGACGACGCGCCCGACGGCGAGGACTGGCTCGCGGCCACGCGCCGCACGGTCGACAGCGTGATCGAGCGGTTTGCGGCTCTGCCCGTCAACGCCCTGCTCGACCACGTGTACTTCCGCACCGGGCCGATGGCCGACGCGCAGCGCGGCCGGCTCCTGGACATGAGCCGCGCGCGCGACGACGCCGGCCCGCGGCGGGCGCCGGCGCTGCGCGCGCCCGCGCGCGCGGACGGCGTAGAGGAGCGCCTTGCCGGCTGGCGCGCGAGCACCGCGCGGCGGCTCGGACCGTTGGCGCTCGATCCGAGCACCGCGGGGCGGGTCGGACCGTCGGCGCTCGATCCCGGCACGGGGCGGCTCGGACCGTCGGCGCTCGATCCGAGCACCGCGGGGCGGCTCGAACCGTTGGCGCTCGATGCCAGCGCCCGCCTGCTCGCCGATCCCGGCGACGACTTCGAAGCGGGCCGCGTTCGCGGTCGCCTGCACGTGCCGCCCGGCAGCGAGCTGTAGCGCGTGCACGGCTGGATCGAGCCGTTCTTCGAGCGTGCCGCGCCCGCGATCGAGCCCGGGCAGATCTGGTCGGCGCGGCCGATCGCACTGCCGCCGCGCCACGGCCTCAAGATCGAGCGCGTCGACCCGAAGGACGACGGCAAGCTCGACTTCAAGGTCACCGGCCGCGGCGACGACACGTTCGAGCACCCGCCGATCCACAGCCTGCGGCTCGGCTCGGGCGAGGCGGCGGTGCTCGCGAAGGCCACCCGCGATCGGGCCGTCGTCGTGCTCGGCACGAGCGCCGCGACGCTGGGCACCGAGGGCCCGCGCGACGACGCCGGGACCGCGACGGTCGTGCCGCTGTACCCGGCGGACCATCTCGACGAGGCAACGCGTCGCGCGGTCTCGCGCTACGAGTTCGCGAACGCGTTCTACCTGCCGGCGTGCGAGCGTCCGCGCTTGGAGGAGTGCTTCGCGCGGCTCGACCAGGTCCAGCCGGTGCGGCACGCGGATCTCGGCGAGCATCGTGGTCTGCGGCTGTCGGCGGACGCCCTCGACGCGCTCGTCGACTGGTTCGTCGCCTGCACGACGAACCGCCTGCCCAACGACTCGCTGATCCTGGCCTACCGCCGCGAGCAGCTTGCGGGGGGAGCGTGACGCGGCGTCAGGCCGCGAGCAGTCGCGGGAAGAGCGTGATGCGGCGTCAGGCCGCGAGCAGCTCGCGGGGGAGCGTGATGCGGCGTCAGGCCGCGGGCAGCTCGCGGGGGGAGCGTGATGCGGCGTCAGGCCGCGAGCCGCTCCCGTCCGTGCGGCGCGTCGAGCTCGAGCACGGGGCCGACCGGGACGATCGCGCTCGGGTTGATGCCGCCGTGGGTCATGTAGTAGTGACGCTTGATCTGGTCGATGCTCACCGTCTCGGGTACGCCCGGCGTCTGGTAGAGGTCGCGTAGGTACCCCGACAGGTGCGGGTAGTCGACGATCCGCCGCAGGTTGCACTTGAAGTGGCCGACGTACACGGGGTCGAAGCGCAGCAGCGTGGTGAACAGCCGCCAGTCGGCGAGCGTCTGCTCGTCGCCGACGAGGTAGCGCCGTGACGCCAGCCGCGCGTCGAGCTCGTCGAGCGTCTGAAACAGCGGGACGACCGCCTCCTCGTAGGCCTCCTGCGACGAGGCGAAGCCCGCGCGGTAGACGCCGTTGTTGACGTTGTCGTAGATCGTCGCGTTGAGCTCGTCGATCTCGGGCCGCAGCGCCTCGGGATAGAGGTCGAGCCGCGGCCGCGACGCGAACTCGTCGAACGCGCCGTTGAGCATCACGACGATGTCGGCGGACTCGTTGTTGACGATCCGCTCGCTGTGCGTGTCCCACAGCACCGGCACGGTCACGCGCGCGTCGAACGCGGGATCGGAGGCGAGGTAGCCCTCCGACAGGTACGTCCAGCCGTTGACCTCGTCGAGCGTCGTGCCGGGCGCGCCGGTGAACTTCCACCCGCGCTCGTCGCGCAGCGGGTCGACGATCGACATCGCGATCGCGTCCTGCAGGCCCTTGAGCTCGCGCACGATCACCGCGCGATGCGCCCACGGGCAGGCGAGCGACACGTACAGGTGGTAGCGCCCGGCCGCGGCCGGGTACGGCGAGGTGCCGTCGGCCGTCACCCAGTCGCGGAACCTGCTCGACTGGCGCTGGAAGCGACCGCCCTCGGCGCGCTCGCCCCTGCCGAAGGTCTGCTTGGCGAGGACGTCGCTCATGACGGCGCGCCGCTCGCGGTGGTTGCGCGCTCGGGTCGCTCGGCCTGCTCGGCCTGCACCACGCGATCGCCTGGCTCCGACCGCTCCGCCTGCGCCGCGCGCTCCGCCTGCTCCGACCGCTCCGCCTGCTCCGCGTGCTCCGACCGCTCCGCCTGCTCCGACCGCTCCGCGTGCTCCGCCTGCTCCGACAGCTCCGACAGCTCCGACAGCTCCGCCTGCGCCGAGCGCTCCGACCGCGCCGAGCGCTCCGCCTGCGCCGACCGCGCCGACACCGCCGACCGCTCCGTCCTCTCCGGCCACCTGGCACGCGGATCGGGCAGCGGCGTCAGCCGCGCGGCGATCTGCTCGCGACGGGGCTCGAGGAACGGCGGCAGGATCAGCCTCGTGCCGAGCTCCTCGACGGGGCCGTCGACGGTGAAGCCCGGCTCGGCCGTCGCGAGCTCGTAGAGCACCCCGCCCGGCTCGCGGAAGTACAGCGAGTGGAAGTAGTGGCGGTCGACGTAGC
>JAWVGK010000036.1:0-6019 GCA_033855155.1 Solirubrobacteraceae bacterium
ACCGGCGCCCCGACCTGCGCACCGTGTCGAAGATCTCGGTGCGCCACGGCTCGGAGTCGCTCGTCTCGGGCCTGCTGCTCGTCGGCTGGCTGTGCGACCGCCTCGGCTGGCGCCCCGAGCAGCTCACCCGCCACGACGACCTCCTGCGCGGCCGCGCGCGCGGGCGCCGCGGCGAGGTCGAGCTGCGCTTGGAGCCCGTCGAGCGGATGCGCGTGCCCGGCCTCGCCGGCGTCGAGATCCGCAGCGACCTCGGCGCGATGATCGCGCTCGAGCGCGGTGAGGGCGGGCTGACGGCGCGGCGCGTGGAACGCAAGGGGGGAGAGCGGACGTGGACGGTGCTCGGCGCCTCGCGCGGCGAGGCCGGCATCCTCGGCGAGGGTATCCGCCACGCGCTGCTGCCCGACCCGACCTACGCGCCCGCGCTGGCCGCGGCGCGGCGGATGCTCGGATGAGGCGAGGGTCGGCATGAGGCGCGGGTCGGCATGAGGCGAGGGCCGCCATGACGCGCGTGCTCGTGCTTGACGACGCCGAGGCGGTCGCGCGGCACGCGGCCGGCGAGCTGGGGCAGCGCATCGCCGCGGCGCGCGACGCGGGCGATCTGCTGCACGTCGCGCTCGCCGGCGGCGGCACGCCCAAGCGCGCGTACGAGCTGCTGTCGCAGGTCGAGGGCTCGTGGCGCCACGTGCACCTGTGGCTCGGCGACGAGCGCTGCGTGCCCGACAACCACCCGGACTCCAACGCCCGGATGGTGCGCGAGTCGCTGCTGTCGGTGCAGCGCGCTGAGCCCGCGCGACTACATGCGGTCCCCCGGCCCGAGCAGCCCGAGGACGCGGCCTGGCTGTACGGCCTCGAGATCCGCGAGCAGGTGCCCGGCTGCGTGTTCGACGTCGTGCTGCTCGGCATGGGCCCCGACGGCCACACCGCGTCGCTGTTTCCCGGACACCCAGTGCTCGACGTCCGCGAGGCGCCGTGCGCGCCCGTGCACGGGTCGCCGAAGCCGCCGCCCGAGCGCGTGACGCTGTCGCTGCCGCTGCTGCGCGCGGCGCGCTTCACGCTGCTGCTCGCGACCGGCGAGGAGAAGGCGGACGCGCTCGCACGCGTGCGGGCCGGCGACCTCGACGTGCCGACCGCGCTGCTCGGCGACGGGCTCGACGAGATCGCCTGCGATCGCGCCGCGGCCCGGGAGTGAGCGCCCGCTACCGCACGAAGGGGATCGTCAGCGGGTAGCGGTAGTCCTCCCCGTTGCCCGCCTTGACCGCGGCGACGCAGATGAACACGAGCCACAGCACGCAGAGCGCGATCAGCAGGGGGATCAGCAGGATCCCGACGACGAAGATCAGGCCGACGATCGTGACGACGCCGAGCACGATCGCGTAGATCAGAAACGACAGCTGGAAGTTCAGCGCCTCCGCGGCGTGGCGGCGTACGAACGGGTCGTCCTTCTTGACGAGGTAGACGACGAGCGGCCCGATGAACGCCATCCCGACGATCATGCTCGGCAGCGCCGACAGGTGCGCGGCGAGCGCCCAGCTGCGCGAGTCGTCGCAGGCGTTGGAGGGGCTCGCCGGCGGGATTGCCGACGACAGCGCGTCGGTCCAGCGCGTGCCGTCCCAGTAGCGATGGGCGGGCGAGCCGCCGGGATCCGGATACCAGCCCGGCCGCGGAGGGGGTGCGCCGGACGATGCCATCGCCGAACTGTAGGCGTCGCCGCGCCTCGGGCGCCGGCGACCCGTGCAGGCCGACTTGCGCGCCGCGGTCCGGCGGGGTGGGATGATCGCGCCCCGCTACGACCATGGATGCCCCCGCCCTCACGCCGCCCGCCGGGCGCGACCGTCGCGTCACGTTCCCCGACCTCGTTCGCATCCACTACCGCTGGCGCAAGACCGTCGGCGCCGACTCGACCGCCACCGCCGAGGAGCGCGAGGCGATCGACGCCGAGTACCACGCGGCGCTCGAGCGGTTCGAGGACGAGCACGGCGAGCTCATCAGCGCCTACTGGTGCGCGGACTACGAGAGCGCGGTGGCGCTGACCGCCGGCAAGCCGAACAGCAACAGGTTGCGCCGCCTGCTGTCGGTGTCGCCGAAGTTCCATCGCGTCAGCGACTGGGCGACGAAGGACGACCCGGAGATCGCCCGCCTGCTGCACAAGTGCGACGAGCTCGCGATCCGCGCGGCCGAGGTCCTGCGCGGGCGCAGCCGGCGGATCTGCATCCAGCTCGTCATGACGGCGGCCTGTCACCTGCTGAGCCTCGTCGACGCGCGCCACGTCCGCATGAGCCCCGAGTCCCAGCGCGCGGCGGTCGCCGCCGAGAAGCGCGAGCTGGCGGCCGTCGCCCGCGACTACCGCGAGGCCGCCAACGGCGACGCGCAGCTCATCTACTTCGGCGGGATGGGCATCGGCGTCGCGCTGCTGGCGATGCTCTACGTCCTCGGCGGCAGCAGCATCCTCGCGCGCGACGGCGTCCAGGACACCACGATCATCGGCTGCCTCGTCGCCGGCGCGCTCGGCGCGGTCGTCAGCGTCATCGCGCGCGTCAACAGCGGCTCCTTCGACCTCGACGCCGACGTCGCGCGCGGCTACACGATCTTCCTCGGCGCGCTGCGGCCGGTGATCGGCTCGATCTTCGGGCTGCTGACGTACTTCGCGGTGACGAGCGGCTTCGTCGAGATCTTCCAGATCCCGAAGGATCCCAACAAGGCCTTCTACTTCCTCTGCGTGATCGCCTTCGCCGCGGGCTTCAGCGAGCGCTGGGCACAGGACACGCTGACGGGCAGGCTGACGGGCCACGGCGGCGCGCCGGAGTCCGCGGCCAAGCCGGTGCCGAAGGCCGCGCCCCGACAGAAGGCCAAGCCCGCGGCGGCGGAGGCGGCGCCGCCCGCATCGGCGGTGGACGGGGCCGCCGAGGAATAGCCCGCCGAAAGACAGCCGGTCGAGGGCGTGCCGGTCCATGGGCATCGGCTGAGGACATCTGTCACTGCGGCCAGCCACCACCGTCCAAGGGTGCCCGGAAGTCGGCCCGATCGGACGCTGCGTGCGGGAGCGACGACATCTACGGTGAACACGACCCGCCGATGCCCGCACCGATCATCAACGCCTCCGCCAAGATCATGTGCGCACATGGTGGTCAGGTGACGCTGATCCCGAAGCAGGTCCAGGTCCACGCCGGAGGCGCGCCGGTGCTGTGCGTCGGCGATCTCGTCGGCTCGCCGATCGTCGGCTGCGCGCAGCCGCCGACACCCGCCACCGCGCCGTGCCTCGCAGTCGCTTCCGAGATCCCGATCCCGATGGTCGGCATGAATCCGCAGATCCTCGTCGGCGGCAAGCCGGTGCTGCTCGCCGGCATCAACGGGATCACGACCGGCATCCCGCCGTCGCCGCTCGTCGTGAGCTTCCCCGGGCAGACCACGGTCCTCGGCTGAGGACCGTCGCGACGGTGGCGACGACACGGCGGCCGGCCGCAGCAGAACTGCCTCTCTGTCTGCCCGACCGTCACTTGCCGGCCGCGCCCCGCGACCCTACGCTCGATCGATGAGCCGTCAGGATGGCGACGGGCGCGACCGGGCCGAGGCCGAGCGCGAGCTGCTGCCCGCGTACGAGGCCGTCGCGCAGCCCGCGACGGCGCCGCCCTCGCCGGCCGCGAGCGTGGCGGCGAGCGTCGGCAACCGCGCCTTCGGCCAGCTCATCGGCCGCACGCCGGGCGACGCCATCATGCCCGGCGGGGTCGTGCATCCAGACGTCGCGTCGACGATCGCGATGACGAACGGCTCCGGCCACACCCTCGATTCAGAGACGCGTGAGCGGCTCGCGCCGCACGTCGGCGACCCGCTGACGGACGTGCGCGTGCACACCGACACCACGGCGGACGCGCTCGCACGGTCGGTGTCGGCACGGGCGTTCACGACCGGCACCGACGTCTACTTCGCCGCCGGCGAGTACCGGCCCGGCAGCAACGACGGCGACTCCCTGCTCGCGCACGAGCTGACACACGTCACGCAGCAGCGCGGTGCGTCGACGAGCGGTCCGCTGACCGTGTCGGAGCCCGGCGACGCGATGGAGACCGAAGCGGACGCCGTCGCCAGTGGCCTCGACCGCTGAACCGCAGGCGCCCCCCGCCGTCACGTTCGGCTTCCTCGCCGAGCGTATTCGCGCGGCGGTGCAGGAGGTGGCCGGCCGCGACGCGAACCCCACCGATCCCTTCCGCGGGCTCTACATCTCCGACGACCTGGCGCTGTCGCTGGCGGGCACGGCGCCGGGCTCGACCTTCGACGAACGCTTGGGCGAGGCGGCCGCGCGACTGCGCCTGGACCCGCTCGACGCCGCCGTGCTCGGGCTCTGCGCCGCGCCCGAGCTGAGCCCGCGCTACGGCAGGCTGTTGGCCTATCTGCAGGACGACGTCACGCGCAAGCTTGCGACGCCGCGCCTCGTCAGCGAGCTGCTGCAGGGGCCGGGCGTCACGCCCGCCGACGTCCTGGGCTGCTTCGCCGTCGACGCTCCGCTGCGGCGCGACGGTGCCCTGCGCCTGCTCGACGGCGAGGCGGTCGTGCCGCTGGCCGAGCGTGCCGTGAAGCTCGGCGAGCGCCTGGCGAGCTTCCTGCTCGGTGCCCGCCTGGACAGTGGCGGGTCGAACGCCCGATTGCGCGTCGTGCCCGTGCTCGCCCGCGACCCGGGCCGGGCGCAGACCGTCGGTCGGCTGGCGGCGCTGCTGGCCTGCGACCCGCCGCTGCCGGTGATCGTCGCCGGCCCCGACGCCGCGTCGCTCGTCGCGGCCGCCGCCGCACAGGCGCTGCTGCTGGCCGACGTGCGCGACCTCGGCGACCGCGATGTCATGGCGGAGGCGAACCTCGTCTGCGCGCTCGAGCGCCGGCGGCTGTGCTTCGACGGCCTGGAGTCGATCGAGCCCGCCGACCGCGCGCGGCTGCTGCGCGCGCTCGAGCAGCGACCCGGCGGCGTCGTGATGATCACGCCCTCGCGCGCCGCGGCGCTCGCGCTCGGCGACCGCACGACGATCGTGCTCGAGGCGCCGATGCCGAGCCTGCAGGAGCGCGTCGGCGCGTGGACGCACATCAGTGGCTGCGACGACGTGCAGGACGTCGCCGCGAAGTTCCGCCTCTCAATCGGGCAGATCCACGAGGCCGCCGAGGTGGCCGTGCTGGCCGCCGCCGCGCGCGGCGCGGCGCAGCCGACGGCGCGCGACCTCGACGAGGGCGCACGGCAGGCGTCGAGCTCGCGCCTGGGCGAGCTCGCCTCACGGCTGGATCCGGTACACCGCTGGGCGGATCTCGTCCTGCCCGATCGCCAGCGCTCACTGCTGCAGTCGATCTCCTCCTACCTGCGCCACCGCGACCTCGTGCTGCAGCAATGGGGCTACGAGCGCACCGTCGCGCGCACGCAGGGCCTCAAGGCGATGTTCGCCGGCGAGTCGGGCACCGGCAAGACGATGGCCGCGCAGGTGCTGGCCAACGAGCTCGGCCTCGAGCTGTACCGCGTCGACCTCGCGACCGTCGTGTCGAAGTACATCGGCGAGACCGAGAAGAACCTCGATCGCATCTTCGCCGCCGCCGAGGGCTCCAACGCGATCCTCTTCTTCGACGAGGCCGACGCGCTGTTCGGCAAGCGCTCGGGCGTCTCGGACGCCCACGACCGCTACGCGAACATCGAGGTCGCCTACCTGCTGCAGAAGATGGAGGGCTACGTCGGCGCCGTCATCCTCGCGACGAACTTCCGCTCGAACATCGACGACGCCTTCCTGCGCCGGCTGGACTTCGTCATCGACTTCCCGTTTCCCGAGGCGGACGACCGGCGGCGCATCTGGAAGCTGCTGCTGCCCGAGCAGGCGCCGGTGGGCGACGACGTCGACCTGGACTTCCTCGCGACGCGCTTCAAGCTGTCGGGCGGCGGGATCCGCAACTGCTCGCTGGCGGCTGCGTTCATGGCCGCCGAGGACGGCGGCGCGATCGGGATGTCGCAGCTCGTGCGTGCGGTGGCGCTGGAGTACGGCAAGCTCGGGCGGCTGACGCT
>JAWVGK010000037.1:0-7486 GCA_033855155.1 Solirubrobacteraceae bacterium
GGATCCGCCGGGTCGTGGTGCATGATGCGCCGGAAGAGCAGGTACGCCGCAGGCGCCATGGCCATCGGCAGGCCGGGGTGCCCGGAGTTGGCCTTCTGGATCGCGTCCATAGACAACGTACGAATCGTGTCGACGCAGAGCTGATCGGTCTCGGAGGTCATGGCCGCGTAGTATCGCGACGAGGATGGTCTCGCGCGTTCCAGCCGTTTCGCGCGAGCGCCTTGGGGAAACTCGGACGCCCTATCGTGCGCACGCACGCGGGGCCACAGGCCCGCGCTCGCCGACGCAGTCGCGCCGTCACACCATCCAAAGGAGGCACACCATGCTGCACAGGATGCTCGTCGCCGTCGCGCTGGCGACCGTCGCGGCCGTCACCCCGCTCGCCGCCGCGCAGGGTGCGACGACGAAGGCGAAGGCCGCGCCGGGCGTCTTCTTCGGCGGCGTCACCGCCGCGCGCTACCCCGTCGTGATCCAGCTCAGCAAGACCGGCAAGAAGGTCGTGCGAGCGTCGATCGGCCTGGAGCTCACGTGCGAGATGCCCGGCGACCTGACGCTGCCCGACTCGTTCAAGGACCTGCCGATCAGCAAGGCCGGCAAGTTCTCCAACAGCTACCAGGAGACCCCGGACACGGTTCCCGACCCGGCCACCGGCATCTCGAAGATCCAGTTCTCCGGCTCCATCACCGGCAAGCTCAACGCCGCCAAGACGACCATCAAGGGCACGTGGAGCCAGAAGATCGTCGCCTACAGCGCAGCCGATCCGACCGGCGCGACGGTGCTCTACACCTGCGACTCGGGCGCCGTGAACTACACCGCCAAGCAGTAGCGCGGTCAGTCGGCGTCGGGACCGGGCTGCACCTCGCGCAGCCCCGGCTCCGAGCCCGCCGCGCGCAGCTCGTAGTCCGTGCGCGCGGCGGGGTCGAGGTCCATGAAGACGCGGTCGGCCTTCAGCGCACGCGCGAGGCTCTCCCGCGCCGAGCGCGGCAGCACGGCGGCAAAGGTCATCATCGCGTTCATGAAGCGCGGCACGAAGACCTCGAAGCGCGGGACGCGCAGGGTCTGGACGACTGCCTCGGCGACGTCCTCGGGCTCCAGGCGGCCGACGAAGCGCGCGTCCGAGGTGCCCGCCGCGAGCTCGGTGCGCACGACCACCGGCAGCACGCACGAGACCTCGACGCCGCTGCCGCGCAGCTCGAAGCGCAGCGCCTCGCTGGCGCCGAGGACGAAGTGCTTCGTGCCGGAGTACGTCGCCGCGCCGGCGAAGCCGCCGCGGCCGGCGGTCGACGCGATGTTCACGATGTGGCCGCGGTGGCGGGCGGTCATCCGTGGCAGCGCCTCCTTCATCCCGTGCAGCACGCCGTGGACGTTGATGTCGACCTGGCGGCGCGCGCTCGCGTCGTCCTCCTCGGCGAACGCGCCGAGGTGCATGATCCCGGCGTTGTTGACGAGCACGTCGAGCGGACCCAGGCGCTCCTCGACGACGTCGAGGAAGTGGCGCATCGAGGCGCGGTTGGAGACGTCGAGCTCGAGCGCGAGCGTGCGGTCGTCGAGCTCGGCCGCCGCGCGGCGCGCGGCGCCGATGTCGAGGTCGCCGATCGCGACGCGCATTCCCGCGCGCACGCACGCCTGGGCGGTCGCGCGCCCGATCCCGCGAGCGCCGCCGGTGATCGCGACGATGCGACCGGTGAGGTCGCGGGGCGTGCGTGCCATGACACGGCGAGGCTACCGCGCGCGGCCTCGCGCGCGCCGGACGGCGCCGGCGGCGTGGGGGCCGGCGGCGATCATCTACGCTTGCGCGCGTGTCCAGCCGCCAGGAGGAGAAGGAGCAGCGCCGGCGCGAGCGCGAGGAGCGCGAGCAGGCCGAGCAGAGCGCGGCCAAGCGCAAGCGCCTCGTGCAGATCGTCGGCGCCGTCGTCGTCGGTGCCGCGATCGTGATCGGCGTCGTGCTGGCGCTCGCCGGCGGCAAGGACGAGAACGTCGCCGGCGCGACCGACCTCGCATCCGCCGCGAAGGCGGCGGACTGCGTCGTGCGCAGCTTCCCGAACGAGGGCCAGGCCCACGTCGAGAAGCAGCTGACCATCAAGGACTTCAAGACGAACCCGCCGACGTCCGGCGACCACAACATCACGCCGGCGCCCGACGGCCTCTACGCGCCCGGCAACGAGCCCGAGCTGCGCAACTGGGTGCACACGCTCGAGCACGGGCGGATCCTGTTCCAGTACGCGAAGGGCACGCCGGCGCCGCGCGTCGCCCAGCTGCAGCAGCTCTACAACGAGTCGGCGCTCGGCAAGCCGGCGTACCACTCCGTGCTGATGCGCAACAACACGAACATGCCGTTCGCCGTCGCCGCGGTCGCGTGGCGCCACTACGTCGGCTGCAGCGCGTTCACCGACAAGACGATTCCGGCGCTGCGCGCGTTCCGCGAGCTGTACGTCGACAAGGCGCCGGAGCAGATCCCGTAACGCGGCGCGGAACCCGCGCAAGCGGTCGTGCGTGACCGCACCCGGCGGCGTGCGACGGTGTTCGGATGGCGATGCGCCGCCTCTGCCTCCTGCTCGTCGTCTGCGCCCTCGCCGCCTGGGCGGCCGGCCCCGCGCTGACTGCGCTGCCGTTCGTCCCGCGCGCAATCGAGTTCGAGCAGGCGATCGCGACGAGCGCGGCCGGCAGCGCGCGCCCCGGCGAGGGCGGCGCATGGCGCAGCGGCGTCATCCGCGCCCCGCAGCGCTTTGACCTCGTCGGCCTGAGCTGGCGCGGCCCGCACGACGCCCGCGCGCGGATCCGCGTGCGCGACGCGGGCGGGAGATGGAGTCGCTGGACGGCGATGGCGGGCGAGCACGGCGCCGGGCCCGGCGCCGAGCCCGTGTGGGCGGGCGGCGCCGACGCGCTGCAGCTGCGCCTGACGCGCGCCGTGCGCGGCCTGCGCGCGTGGTTCGTCAACGCGACCGGCAGCGCGACGGCGCCCGAGCGCGCGCTGACGGCGCTGCGGCGCGCGGCGCACGGCGCGGTCGCCGCCCTGAACAGCGCGCGGGCGCACGCGCAGGAGCCGGCCGGCGCGCCGCCGATCGTCTCGCGCGAGGCGTGGGGCGCGCAAGCGTGCGGCCCGCCGCGCGCCGCCCCGAGCTACGGCTCGGTGCAGGCCGCGTTCGTGCACCACACGGTCGACGCCAACGACTATGGCCCGCAGGACAGCCCCGCGATCGTGCGCGCGATCTGCCGCTATCACCGCGACGCGAAGGGCTGGCGCGACATCGGCTACAACTTCCTCGTCGACCGCTTCGGGCAGGTCTTCGAGGGTCGCGCGGGCGGCATCGAGCAGGCGGTCGTCGGCGCCCAGGCGCAGGGCTACAACGACGTCTCGACGGGCGTCGCGAACATCGGCACGTTCGGCGCCGTGGCGCAGACGCCCGAGGCCGTGCACGCGACCGCGCGCCTGCTGGCGTGGAAGCTCGCGCTGCACGGCGCCCCCGTGCAGGGGCAGGTGACGGTCCTCTCGCGCGGCGGCCCGAGCAACCGCCATCCCGCCGGCACGGCGGTGACGTTCGAGCGCATCGCCGCTCATCGCGACGCCGACAGCACGTCGTGTCCCGGCGACGCGCTGTTCGCGCAGCTGCCGGAGATCCGCCGCCAGGCGGCAGAGCTCGCGTCGGCGCTCGCGCCCGCGCCCACCGCGACCGTCACGCTCGACGCCGCCGACGCGACGCTCGACTATCCGCAGGCCGCGCAGCTCTCCGGCCGCGCCACCGACGCCGCCGGCGCGCCCGTGGTCGGCGCGCCGGTGTCGATCCAGATCGCCGCCGGCGCGGGCTTCGTGACGCTCGCGCGCACCGCGACCGGCGCCGACGGTGGCTGGTCGGCGCAGCTGGCGACGCGCTACACGCGCACGCTGCGCGCCGTCGTGCGGCTGCCGGACGGCGCCCTCGCGGCGTCGCGCACGGTCGCCGTCGCGGTCGCGCCGCGAATCGGCGTGCGCGCGCCGCGGCGCGTCGGCGCACGGCGGCCGTTCGCGCTGCGCGGCAGCGTGCTGCCACGGCGCGCGACCGTGACGCTGGCGATCGCGCGGCAGGGGTCCGACGGCGCATTCCACACCGTCGCGCGCGTGGCGCTGCGCGCGGTCGCGGGGACCTTTCGCCACACGCTGCGCCTGCGCCGCCCCGCCCTGCACCGCCTGCGGATCGAGTCGCGCGCCGACGCGCGCAACAGCGCCGGACGCTCGCGCGACGTGGTGCTGCGCGCCGTCAGACCGCGCCGCTGAGCGCCGCCGCGCGTCACACGCACGTCCTCAGCCGCACACGCAACGGCAACAAACCCTTCATCCAGCGGACATCTTTCGCTCACGGCGCGGAAACCGCGCTCTGGGAGCTTGGCGGGCGTGACCACTGCGGGGGGCCGTCATGACTGCCTGGGCGTTGTACCCATGCCCTCGCGTCAGCGGGCTCACACCCCCTAGAGACGCCGCCTCGGAGGAGACATGAGCACGACGATCGAAGAACCGGGTGCCATCGAGGCGCCCGCCACGCCGCCGGGACTGCTGACGCGCGGCCGCTGGATCGAACGGTGGGACCCCGACGACGAGGCGTTCTGGGAGAGCTCGGGACGCAAGCGCGCCAAGAAGAACCTCATGTTCTCGATCCTCGCCGAGAACCTCGGCTTCAGCATCTGGGTGCTGTGGACGATCGTCGTCATCAACCTCGCGAACATCGGCATCACGATGTCGATCTCCGAGCTGTTCATCCTCGTCGCGGTGCCGAACCTCGTCGGCTCGTTCCTGCGCATCCCGTACACGTTCGCGATCCCGCGCTTCGGTGGACGCGCGTGGACGACGGTCAGCGCGTCGTTGCTGATCATCCCGACGTCGCTGCTCGCGTTCCTCGTGCCGAGCGGCTGGCTGGCGTCCCAGACGCACGACACGCAGCTGTGGATCCTGATCGCGTGCGCCGCGACCGCCGGCGTCGGCGGCGGCAACTTCTCCTCCTCGATGGCGAACATCTCGTTCTTCTATCCCGAGAAGCACAAGGGCCTCGCGCTCGGCCTGAACGCCGCCGGCGGCAACCTCGGCGTCGCCGTCGCGCAGCTGCTCGTGCCGCTGGTGATCATCATCGGGATCCCGGCCGCAGCCGTGAAGCTGCCCAAGCACGACGTCAACATGGCCTACGCCGGCTTGGTGTGGATGCCGTTCATCGCCCTCGCGGTGCTGTGCGCGTTCTTCTACATGGACAGCCTGCGCGAGGCGAAGGCCGACAAGACGTCCTACGTCGAGGCGCTGAAGCACCCGCAGACGTGGATCATGTCGTTTCTGTACATCGGCACGTTCGGGTCGTTCATCGGCTACTCGTTCGCGCTGCCGCTCGTCATCAAGAACACGTTTCCGGAGTTCCTCGGACACCACCCGTTCATCGCGACGTACCTCGCCGGCCTGGGCTTCCTCGGCGCCCTGATCGGCTCCGTCGCGCGACCGCTCGGCGGCCGGTTGTCCGACAAGATCGGCGGCGCGCGCGTGACGCTCGCGGTCTTCATCGGGATGGGCGTCTTCACCGCCACCGCGATCCAGGGCGTGCAGCAGCGCAGCTTCACCGTGTTCTTCGTCTCGTTCATGGTGATCTTCCTGCTGGCCGGCATCGGCAACGGCTCGACGTACAAGATGATCCCCACGATCTTCGCCGTCTACGGGCGCAAGGACGCCGAGGAGAAGGGCCTCGAGCCGAAGGCCGCGGCGATCGAGTGGAAGCGCCGCGCGGCGGCGGTCATCGGCATCGCCGGCGCGATCGGCGCGTTCGGCGGCTTTCTCATCCAGGTCGCCTTCCGGCAGGCGAGCCTCGGCGTGTCGGCGCTCGTCAAGGCCGCCGAGACGCCGGCCGAGAGGGTGTCGATCGCGGCCGCGCATGCCGACTGGTCGGTGCCCGCGTTGTGGGTGTTCCTCGGCTCGTACGTCGTGTTCGCCGGCGTCACGTGGTTCTGCTATCTGCGCACGAGCTTCGCGACCGACCGCATCCCGAGCGTCGCGCAGCACGCGGCCGTCTGACCGTGCCGCGCCGGCAACCCTCGCGCGCGAGCGCGGCGGTTGCGGGACGGGCCGCCGCCCGCCGTCAGCGCGGCTTCCAGCCGCCCGTCTCGCCCTTGTAGAGCCCGTCGCCCGCGAACACCATCCGGGCGCTGCGCAGCAGGATCTCGAGATCCAGCCGCCACGAGCGGTGCTCGATGTACCACAGGTCGAGCTCGATGCGCTCGCTCCACGGCAGCGATGCGCGCCCGTTGACCTGCGCCCAGCCGGTGATGCCGGGCCGCACGGCGAGGCGTCCCAGCTCGCGCTCGGTGTACTGCGCGACCTGCCCCGGCAGCGTCGGACGCGGGCCGACGATCGACATCTCGCCGCGCAGGACGTTGACGAGGTTCGGCAACTCGTCGAGCGACGTGCGTCGCAGCAGCGCGCCGACGCGCGTGATGCGCGCGTCGCCCTTGTCGACGGCCAGGCCGGCGCCGAGCCACTCGGCCCCGTCGACCATCGTGCGCAGCTTCAGCACGTCGAACTCGCGCCCGTCGAGGCCGACGCGACGCTGGCGGTAGATCGCCCCGCCGCGGGACTCCAGGCGGATCGCGACCCAGGCGAGCACGAGCAGCGGCGAGCTCAGCGCGAGCCCCGTCGCGGCGACGGCGACGTCGAAGGCCCGGCGCATCAGTGGTCCACCCCGTGCGGATGTGCGCGACGGGCCACTGCTAGCGGGTGCCGTCGGCCGGCTCCCAGCCGGCGGGCGTGCCGTGGCGCAGCCAGTCCCACAGCCCCGCGGCGACGGACGCCGTCGTCAGCACGTAGTAGCGCGCGACGAGCAGCGGCTTGAAGCGCACGATCCCACCGAGCACGGCCGCGGCGAGCAGGGCGAGCTGCGCCGCGAACGCGACGGCGTAGACCGGGCTCTCGTCGACGAGGATCGCGCTGGCGACGAACGCGACGACGTGCAGGAACGGCGCCGCGTAGCGCAGCACGCGGTGCGAGACGATCATCAGCAGGTACAGCGGCGGGTAGCCGCGCGGCGACAGCAGCCCGCCGCGCAGGACGATCGGCCAGGCGTGGCTCATCATCCGCCGCTTGCGCGCGAACTCCCCCTCGATCGTCGGCACCATCTTCTCGCTGGCGCGCGCCTGCGGCACGTAGATCGCGCGCCAGCCGCGCTTGACCATGTTGAACGGGAAGCTCAGGTCGTGGCCCATGATCGGGTCGACGTTGAGGTAGGCGCCGCGGCGCGTCGCGTAGATCGCGCCGTTGCCGGCGGTGATCGAGCCGAGCTTGGACTCCATCGCGCGCAGCGCCATCTCGTAGCGCCAGTACAGGCCCTCCTGGTTGGTTCCGCCGTCGCTGACGAAGCGCACCTGACCGCACGCGTAGCCGACCGACGGGTCGTGCTCGAACGCCGCGACGAGCGTGCGCAGGGCGTCGGGCTCCCACGTCGAGTTCGCGTCCGAGAAGGCGAGGATGTCGCCGCGCGCCTGCGCG
>JAWVGK010000038.1:0-10468 GCA_033855155.1 Solirubrobacteraceae bacterium
GACGTCCCCAGCGGAAGGCCGCCCCGCATGCCCACATCGCAATCGCACATCGCAGCATCGACCCCGATGGGAGCCAACCTCGTCGCCGACGGCGCGACGTTCCGCGCTTGGGCGCCCGCCGCCACGCAGGTCTACGTCGTGCTCGGCGGCGCCGACGGCTACGAGCCCCGGCCCGAGGACGAGCTCGTCAAGGACCCCGCCAGCGGGCACTGGACCGGCTTCGTCGCGGGCGTCGTCGACGGCTCGAAGTACCGCTTCTTCGTCGTCGGCCCCGGCGGCTCGGGCCTCAAGCGCGATCCCTGGGCACGCGAGCTCGAGCTGCACGGCTACCCGAACGTCGACGGGATCGTGCGCGACCCGGACTCCTATCCCTGGCACGACGCCGGCTTCGCGGCGCCCGCATGGCCGGACCTCGTCGTCTACCAGCTGCACATCGGCCGCTTCTTCGCCCGCGACGACGCCGGCGACGACCTCCGCGTCGGGCGCGTCGCGAAGTTCCTCGACGCGCTCGACCGGGTCGCCTACCTGCGCGACCTCGGCGTCAACGCGATCCAGCCGCTGCCGGTCGTCGAGTTCGCCGGCGAGTGGAGCCTCGGCTACAACGGGACGGACATCTTCTCGCCCGAGATGGACTACTGCGTCGACCCCGAGGACCTCGGGCCGTACCTCGTGAAGGTCAACCGGATGCTGGCGGGCAAGGGCCAGCCGCCGCTGACTGCCGAGCATCTCGCCGGGCAGGTCAACCAGCTCAAGGCGTTCGTCGACGTCTGCCACCTCTACGGGCTCGCCGTGCTCGTCGACGTCGTCTACAACCACGCCGGCGGCGGCTTCGACGCCCAGAGCCTCGACCACTTCGACTTCCCCGCCAACCCCGACCGCTTCAACAGCCTGTACTTCTCGGGCGAGGAGTGGGCCGGCGGCAAGGTCTTCGACTTCCGCCGCCCCGAGGTGCGGTCGTTCCTGATCGAGAACGCGACGATGTACCTGACCGACTACCACTGCGACGGGCTGCGCTTCGACGAGGTCGGCGTCATCGACGACAAGGGCGGCTGGTCGTTCTGCCAGGACCTGACCGAGACGCTCGAGGCCGTCAAGCCGGGCGCCGCGCTGATCGCGGAGTACTGGCGCGACCAGCGCTGGCTGGCGGTGTGGGAGCCGCGTGCGGGGATGGGCTTCGACCTCGGCTACGCCGACGGGGTGCGCGACGGCGTGCGCGGGGTCGTCGCGCAGGCGGCCGGCGGCGCAGGAGCCCGCGTCGACGTCGGCGCGCTGCGCCGCGGCCTGGAGCGGCCGTGGAACTTCCCGTCCTCGTGGCAGGCCTACAACTGCATCGAGAACCACGACTTCGTCCTCGACATGGACGGCGACCACCGCAAGCCGCGCATCCCGAAGCTCGCCGACTACCAGGACCCGCGCTCCTGGTACGCGCGCAGCCGCTCGCGCGTGGCGACCGGCCTGCTGATGACGGCGCCCGGCGTCCCGATGCTGTTCATGGGCCAGGAGATCCTCGAGGACAAGCTGTGGTCCGACAACCCCAACGACGGCGACTCGCTGGTGTGGTGGGACGGCCTGGACGGCGAGGACCCCAACATGGGCGACTTCCACCGCTTCTGCCGCGACCTCATCGGGCTGCGCGCCCGCCACCGCGCGCTGCGCTCGGACCCGATCGCGGTCTACCACGCGGACGCCGACAACCGCGTCCTCGCGTATCAGCGCTGGGTGCCCGGGGTCGGCCGCGACGTCGTCGTCGTCGTGAGCTTCGGCGAGTCGACGTTCTACGACCGCGGCTACAGGCTCGGCATGCCCGGCGGCGGGCACTGGCACGAGGTCTTCAACTCCGACCTCTACGACCACTTCCCGAACGCCCTCGTGCAGGGCAACCCGGGCGGCATCGGCGCCGACGGCGAGCCGCTGCACGGCCTGCCCGCCTCGGCCGGGGTCACGATCCCTGCCAACAGCGTGCTCGTCTTCGCGCGCGACCTCGGCGACTGAGCGCCGGCGATCAGGCTGCTGCGCCGCCGGTAGGTCTGGGATGCGGCTGGATGAGTGACGTCCAACTCGAGCACCGGCGCGCGGCCGCGGGCCCCGGAGGGCCCGCGGCGCTGTACTACAGGCCCCCGTCGGGGACCGTGACTACGGGTTGCACCCCGTGAGGATGTCCGCGCCGCCGGCCGCGCAGACGTCTCCGGGGAGGGCGTCATTGGCGTCGCCGTTGACCTGGTCGATCGACCCGTCGGTGGGCGGACCGGTGAGCGTGTCGTTGTTGGCGTCGCCGTGCAGGATGTCGGCGCCGTTGTTGCCGTTGAGGTTGTCGAGGCCGGTGCCGCCGTTGAGCGTGTCGTTGCCGTCGCCGCCGGTGAGCGTGTCGTTGTCGGCGTCGCCGTTGACGATGTCGGTGCCGGTGCCGCCGTCGAGGTTGTCGACGCCGGTGCCGCCGTTGAGCGTGTCGTCGTTGGCGTCGCCCTTGAGCGTGTCGTTGTCCGCGCTGCCGGTCAGCGTGTCGTTGCCATTGCCGCCGTTGAGGGCGTCGACGCCGATCCCGCCGGTGATGGTGTCGTTGCCGTCGTTGCCGTTGAGCGTGTCGGCGAACGCCGTGCCGGTGATGGTGTCGTTGCCGCCGTTGCCGTTGACGGTCTTGGCGCTCGAGGACGCGCCGCAGTCGATGGTGTCGTCGCCGGCCGTGCCGGTGACCGTCGTCGAGGTCTGGCCGACGCCGACGCTGACGACACAGCCGACCGGGCCGGCCAGCGCGGGGCTCGTGCCGTTGGCCCACATGACGAGAGCGACGATCGCGGCAAGGACGGCGCCGCTGACGAGCAGCTTGGGAACGGCCGTGACGGCCGGGGAATGATGGGGCATGTGACTCCTCCGTTGGTGCTGCGGACGTCCAGGCACACGGCCGCGGAAGCGAACCGGCGCTGGATCGGGCAGCACTCGATCGCGGTCACGCGAGTGCCTTGGGCAGCTTGTGGCCGTCGCTGTCAACGACGGCGTATGTGGCCATATCCGCTCCGCACGGATCCCCGAGTGGCGACCGGAAAGGCCCCCACCCATGGCGCTATCAGTCGGGACTCGTCTCCCCACCCGCTCACGAACAAGCTAGCACGAAATGCGAGTCTAGTGTTTATATTCTTGACTGCATCATCCAAGAGCCGTGCCCGACCGAGCACTCGGCTCGTCGAGGCGAGTGCCCGGCCAGGTCGGCACGCGCGGGCCGTTCAGCCACCGCGCGCCTGGATGTCTGTCGATGTGCCTGGCCGGCACCCGCCTCGTGAGGGCGCTGCGGGCGCTCCTAGAAGGGCAGCCCGCTGAGCAGCGACTGCCACGTCTTCGGACCGACGATGCCGTCGACCGCGAGCCCCACGAACTTCTGCCAGCCCGTGACGAACGCCTTCGTCTTCGGACCGAAGATGCCGTCGATGATCACCGGAGGCGCTTCGCCGTCGGACAGGTCCTGGGCCTTGATGATCTCCTGCAGCGCCTTGACGGCCTCGCCGGTGCTGCCCTGCTGGATCGTGATGACGAGCTTCAGCCAGGTGTTCTTGCCGACCTGGCCATCGACCACGAGCGGGGGATGGTGGGCCTGCTGGAAGGCCTTGACCTTGGCCTCGGTGTTCGGACCGAAGATGCCGTCGACGAAGCTCGCCGGGATCGCGTGGTCGTGCGCGCGCAGGAAGTGCTGCAGCGACTGGACCGGGTAGCCGCTCATCGGCTTCTTGGCGACGATCCAAGGCTGAAGTGTCACGGTGCTCATCGGAAGACCTCCTGTCTGGGGGCGTGGGCTCTCTCAAGCCGCCTCGTCTGAAGGGCCGCGGTGCGCCGGCGCCGTGTCGAACGGATCGCCAGCCGGCTCCGGTTGACGGCCACATCATGGGCTCGACTTCTTGCGAAGTTGGCATTTCGGGCGGCTGTTGGACCGTAGCGCCAACCCTCGGCGCACTACGTGACATCGCGCACGCACGCCGCGGATGGGGTCGGCTCGGGGACGAGGTGCGCTGAAGCCGGCACCGTCGACGCGGAGCCGATCAGACGACGCGGCCGCGACGGCGGGCCCGCGTCAGGCCCGCCGCGCCGGCGTCGATCAGGCGGGCACGCAGGGGACGGCGACGTCGCGCACGCGGTCGGTCCCCGCGACGCGCACGGTCAGGCGCACGCCCCACGCGCCGCCGCACGTCGTCGGGTTGCGCAGCAGGTCGTACGTCACGCGACGCTTGACCTTGCGGCGCACCGTCACGCGCCGTCCGTGACGGGTCACGCGGACGCGCTTGTACGTCGTCTTGGTGACCTTGCGACTCGCACCGAGGTCCAGCGACAGCGAGCGCAGCCCGAACGCCACGCCGGGGATCGCCGGCACGGCGGCCGCGATGCCCTCGATGCGCAGCTCATAGCCGACGGGGCCGGTCGCGGGCGCCAGCAGGCGGGTGCGCACGGTGCCCGACAGGCCCGCCGCGCTGATCACGACGACCGCGCTCGCGACGTCGCCCGGCGCGACGGCGTCGCCGAGGAAGACGTCGAGGGTCGCCGGGATGTCCCGGTTGAGAAAGCCGCTCGTGCGCACGACCGCCTGCCCGACGCCGATGCGGCTCTGCACCGGACACTTGCCGGTCGTCGCCGCGTCGCCCGTGCAGCGCACGGCGACCGCGCGCGCGTCGAGCGCGAAGCCGCGCTGGACGCCGAGCGCGACGGACTCCGGCAGCGCCCCGGCCAGCTCGGGCGCAGCGCCGCCCACCTCGACGTGCACCCTCGTGCCGGCGCCCGCCGTGTTCGGCGTGAGGCTGCCCGCGATCGTCGTCTCCTGCGCGTGCGCCGTGGCGGCGAGCGTGAGGACGAGCGCCGCGGTCGTGATCGTGATCCTGCGCATCGATCCTCCTGATGGTTGCCGGGCCGGTCGGCCCGCGTGCGAACGGTCGGTCATGAGGCGCTGCTGCCGGACTCGAACGCCGGCGCGTCGAACGTGAGCCGCGCATGGGGCGCCGCGACCGGCGCGGGGTCGTCGTCGAAGCCGGAGTACCACGTCCACTCGCCGGCGAAGTACAGCGCGGCGGGCAGCATGACGAGCCGCACGAGCGTCGCGTCGATGACGATCGCGATCGCCAGCCCGACGCCGAACTGGCGCAGGCTCGCGACGTCGGCGAAGGCGAAGGCGACGAAGACGCCGAGCATGCTGAGCGCGGCCCCGGTGACGACGCGCGCGGTCCGGCTCATGCCGACGTGCAGCGCGCGCTCCTCGTCGCCGCAGCGCAGCCACTCCTCGCGCACGCGGCTGAGGATGAACACCTGGTAGTCGATCGACAGCGCGAAGACGACGCCGAAGATCGCCGTCACGGCGACCGCGTCGATGACGCCCGGGCCGCCGAGCAGCGGCGCGTCGCCTCCGAACAGCAGCGCCAGCAGGCCGAGCGTCGCGCCGACGGCCAGCAGGTTCAGCACTACCCCGATGATCGGCACGACGATCGAGCGCAGCAGGAGGCCGAGCAGCAGCGCCGTGATCAGCGTCAGGACGATGACGATCAGCGGCAGCCGCTCGGCGGCGACCGACTGGTAGTCCAGCAGCGTGGCCGCTGGTCCGCCGACGGCCGAGTCGGCGCGCAGCGTCCTGCCGAGCTTGGCGGAGGCGGTCCGCAGGCGCTCGTACAGCGCCTGCGTGCGCGGGTCCGAGGCGGGGTAGCGCGGCACGACGACGATCCGCGCGCCCTGGCCGCCGTGGTCGACGTTGACGCCCATCGGCTGGTCGCTGCTGCTCTCGAGCGCGGCGAGCAGGAAGTAGCCCGAGTCGAAGAAGCTCGACGTCGCCTTCTTCGTCGGCCCGGCGCCGCCGGCGCCGTCGGAGCCGCCGAGGCCCGCGACCGCGCTGCGTGCCGCGTCGAGGCCGCTGGCGAGCGCACCGGTGCGCTGCTCGCCGGACCGGACGCCGTCCGCGAGGCCGCTCGCGCCGACGCGCACCGCGGCGACCGCGTGGCTGATCTTCGCCGCCCCGCCGTCGAGCTCGCCGAGCGCCTTGGCGAGCGAGCCGCCGCCCTGGCTCAGCGCGCCGACGGAGCGGTCGAGCTCGCGCACGCGCGCGGTGAGGCTCGCGGCGCCGTCGGCCAGCGTCGAGATCACGCGGGCGAGCTCGGCGGCGTCCTGCGACGGCGCCGCGGACGCGATCCTGCCGGCGTAGTCGGAGTCGTTGCGCAGCAGGCGGATCGGGTCGTCGAGCGCCGCCGCCGGATCGGCGGCGAGCGCCGTGCGAGCCCTGGCGATCGCGCTGCGAGCGCGCAGCGCCGCGCTGGTCGTGGGCATGATCGAGCGCTCGGCGGTGGCGAGCACGTCGTCGGCCTGGCGGCGCTGGGCGCGGACCGCCGACTGCACGGCCGACAGCGCGCCGCTGCGGGCGCTCAGGCGGCCCTGGAGGTCGCGCGTGGCGGTGGCGACCTTCGCGAGCGTGCCGCTGAGCGAGCGTGCACGGTCGCTCAGCGCGCGCGCGCCGCCGACGGCCGCGGCGGACTGCGACGCCAGGCCGCGGGTTCCGCGTCCGGCGTCGGCGAGCCTCGCGGCGAGCTCGCGCGCTCCGCTGCCCGCGCCGTCGAGTCCGGACTGCAGGTCTCCGACGCCGCCCTCGATGCTGCGCGATCCGTCGGCGACGCGGGTCGCGGCGCTCGTCGCGCTCGACAGCGAGCTGCGCAGCGAGCCGACGCCGTCGGCCGCCGAGCTGACGCCGGCGCCGAGGCGGCGAAGACGTCCGCCCTCGCGGCGCGGCGTGCCCTGGCTCGCCGCGAGCGCGCGGCGCCCGGAGCTGCGCAGCCTCGACGCCGAGGCGGCGATCGCGCCCGGCCCGAGCACGGCGCGCACGGCGGGGTCCTTGGCGAGCTTGCGCTGCACGCGCGCGAGCGCGCGCAGCCGCGGCCCGGTCGTGACGGCGCCCTTGTGCATCACGGCGACGATCTCGAACGGCTCGCTCCAGCCGGCGCCCATCGACGCGGCGATCGTGTCGTACTGCGCGCGCGCGGAGTTGCCCCAGGGCAGCGACTCGGCGGACGGCGCACCGGTCTTCAGGCCCAGCACGGGCACGCACGCGATCAGCAGCACGACCGCGGC
Source organism: Solirubrobacteraceae bacterium (assembly GCA_033855155.1). Classification (GTDB taxonomy): domain Bacteria; phylum Actinomycetota; class Thermoleophilia; order Solirubrobacterales; family Solirubrobacteraceae; genus CADCVQ01. Next base: position 7,078 of record JAWVGK010000038.1, read on the forward strand.
GACGAGGCCGAGCGCCGGCCGGCGCGTGGCGAGCCGCGCGAGGCGCGCGCTCGCGCCGCCCTCGGAGCCGCTCGCCGATGCGCCGTGACCGAGGTTGTCGCCGACGACGACGAGCATCGCCGGGACGACGAGGATCGCGGTGGCCGCCGCGAGCAGCGCCACGACGCTGACGCCGAGCGCCGTCGCGAGCAGCCCGGTGCCGGGTGACACGGCGGCCGCGACGCCCATCGCGACGACGATCGCCGCCGCGGCGACCGCGACGGTGCGCGTCGTCGGCGCGGCGCCTCGCGCGACCGCAGCGCGGACGTCGCCGCCGTGGGATCCGGCGAGCTCCTCGCGCACGCGGGACACCATCAGCAGCGAGTAGTCGACGGCCAGCGCGAGCCCGACCATGCAGGAGATCGCCAGCGCGAACGCGTCGAGCTGCACCGCGGACGCGAGCAGCCACAGCGCCCCCGTCGACGACGCGATCGTCGCGGCGCCGAAGGCCGCCGGGATCAGCGCCGCCGCGAGCGACTGGAAGACGAGCAGCAGGGCGACGAACAGCAGCGGCAGGGCGATCAGCTCGGCGCGGTGGATCGCAGACAGCGTGCGGCGCGTGCCCTCGCTCGTCAGCAGCGGCATGCCGGTGATCGTGGCCCGCACGGGCGCGGCGGTCCGGTCGTCGACGAGGCGCTGCGCGGCCTGGCTGCGGCGCGCGATCTCGTCGCGGGTTCCCGAGATCGTCAGCAGCAGCAGCGCGCGACCACGCGACGGGCGCAGGGCGGACTTGCCCGACGACGCCGACCAGGGGCTCAGCACCCGCACGCCCGGCCGCTTGGACAGCGCGTGGACGAGCTTCTTGCCCTGCCGCTTGACCGCGACACGAGGCCCGCGCAGCAGGACCGGCAACGTCGCCGCGTCGCCGAAGCTGCCGCCGATCAGCGTCCGTGCGCGCGAGGACTCGGAGTTGGACACCTGCAGGCCGCCGGCCGACAGCCGGCCGTCGATGCCGAGGCCGGCCGTGCCGAGCAGCGCCACGACGACGAGCCAGACCGAGAGCACCGCCCATGGGTGCGTCGCGGCGAAGCGGGCGCGTGCGGATATGGACCGATGTCCACTAGAAGACGGCTGCATGTGACTCCCTTGCGAAGCTCAAATGCGGCCGGTTGCCGCCTCTGAGCACCCATCGGCGCGAGCGCGACGAAGCTTGAGATGCGTCCGCTCAGCGAGGCATGGACTGCAGCTCGAGCGCCGCGCCGCCGACGTTGATCGGTGTGATGCCCGGCGAGGAGTCGATCGCCGAGAACGCCCGGCGGCCCGAGCGGCGCGCGGCGAACGGCTGCTGGAATCGCGCCTGGAACGCGGGCGTGCGCGGCGGCGCGAACAGCTGCGAGATCGGCCGGCCCCAGCGCCCGTCCCAGGCGTTCCAGGACGCCGGAGCGCCGCCGGCGGCCTGGGGCATGAGGCGCACGCAGCGGCGCGCGCACGCCCGCGGGTCGTTGGCGACCCATGCGCGCCGGCCGTCGAAGCGGGCCTCGAACAGCCCGGTTGCGGTCTGGTGGCAGACGCTCAGCCGGCACGGACGCGGATACGCGGCGTGGCTGCCGCGGGCGAGGTAGACGCGCACGTGGCGGCCACCATCCAGTCGCGTGACGTCGCGCGGGTAGCGCCAGACGTCGGCGTGCGCCGCGAAGTGCAGCGCCCGAACGCTCGTGCCGGCGCGATCGGCGATCACGGTGACGCCCTCCCAGTCGCCCTCGTGGAGGTCGATGCTGAACGCGTTGTAGCGCAGGAACCACCAGTAGTCCATCGCGATCCCGGCGGCGCCGCGCCGCACGTGCGCGTAGATGACCGACCGCGGCCCGAGGTCGCAGTCCAGCAGCGTGCTCGCCGACCGCGCGCAGGTCGCGAGGTCCGGCGCCGCGGCGTCGTGGCCGTCAAGACGCGTCCCGCGCAGGTCGAGGTAGCTGCCGGCGCCGGTCAGCTGCGCCGCCGAGACCAGCGGCGTGCAAGTCGCCGGCGTCGTGCAGAGCTGGTGGCCGGGCTCGGCCAGCAGGGCATCGACGTCTGTCGGGCGCCACCGCTCGGCGGCGTCGAAGAACAGGTGCGGCTGGAAGCGCAGCGCGAGATCGATCGGCCGTGGCGCCGCGAGCGCGCCGGCGGCCCCCGGCGCGAGCCCGGCGACGATCGCTGCGAGCGCGGCGGCGAGGGTTCGAGCGAGGCGCATGCCCGGAGGCTGTCAGAGGCGCCGGACCGATGTCGCACAGGGCACTCGTCGGCAGGCGTTCGCCTCGCGCGGCAGCTCCGACTTCCATTAACCGTTCGGTTGCACCTCGTGGGTGACACGTGAGTTGCACAGGCCGTGTGACCGCTGCCGCTCCCACGATCTCGTTGACGCGGCCTGACGGACGGAGCGCCACGCTCACGCGCCGCCCCGTCGACCCCTACGCTGCTGACGTGCGCGCCGCCGAGGGGGAGGTCTCGAGCTGGATCGCCGGATGGTCGCAGCGCACGCCCGACAAGCTCGCGATCCGCTTCGAGGACCAGCGGATCAGCTATCGCGCGCTGGAGCAGCGGGTGGCACGGCTCGCGGGCGCCCTGCGGCGCCGGGAGGCGATCGCCGCGGGCGATCGGGTCGCGTACCTCGGCCGCAACGCGCCGGAGCTGCTCGACCTGCTGTTCGCGTGCGCGCGCCTGGGAGCGATCCTCGTCCCGCTGAGCGCCCGCATGCCGGCCCCGGAGCTCAGGTCGGTGCTCGAGAACGTCGAACCCCGGGCGCTGCTGGCCGAGGCGCGGTTCGCCCGCACCGCGCACGAGGCCGCGGACGGGCTCGAGCTGCGCATCCTGCCGTTCGGCGGCGAGGACGCGGATCGCGGGCTGCGGCAGCTGCTCGATCGCGCGCCACGGCTGCGCTGCGATCCCGAGCGCGGGCTGCGGACGCCGCTGATGATCATCAACACGTCGGGCACCACCGGTCCGCCCAAGGCCGCGGTGCTGACCCACGAGGCGCTGCACTGCAACGCGCTGAACGTCGCCGCGTCCGTCGGCATCGGCGCCGCGGACGAGGTGCTGGCCAACGGCCCGCTGTTCAACACCGGGCCCTTGAACATCCTCACGACGCCCGCGCTGGCTGCCGGCGCGACGGTGACGATCCTGCGCGAGTTCGACGCCGGCGCGACGCTCGAGGCGATCGAGCGGCGGGCGATCACGCTCGCGATCGCGACGCCGTCGATGACCAAGGCCTTGATCTCGCATCCGCGCCGGGCCGCGACCGACCTCTCGAGCCTGCGCTGCGTGATCACCGGCTCGACGACCGTGCGCGAGGACGTGCTCGCGCCGTGGTTCGAGCGCGGCGTCACCGTCTGCCAGGACTACGGGCTGACCGAGACGATGCCGGTCGTGACCGTCG
>JAWVGK010000039.1:0-11439 GCA_033855155.1 Solirubrobacteraceae bacterium
GAGTTGGGGGCGCAATGCAGACACCGCGCGCCGCAGCCGTCTACCTCTGCTGGATCCCGTTGGGCGCGGACGGTCACTGCGTGCGCGCCTGCGGCCGCGCCTTCGAGGCGATCCAGGCCGCCACGGAACATCGGCGTCGCTCCGATCTCTATCACGCGGCGCTCGTCGTCGAACTCGGCGGCGAGCGCTACACGATTGAGCTCGCGCCGTCGCCCGACGCCGGCGAAGCCGGTCGCGGCGTCGTCGCCACGGGCGCCGTCGGCAGCCCCCACCTCGGCTGGCTGCGCCTGTTTCGCTACGAGGTCCGCTGCTCGCGCGGCGGGTCCATCCCGGATCTCGGAACGGCCGCGTGCCCCTGCTGGCTCAGCAGCGACCCGCGGGTCGCCCGCCGGCTGCTGCAGCTCGTCCCGGTCGTCCCGACGCCGGCGTGGGGTCGCGACGAGCTGCATGCGGGCGAGATGTGGAACTCGAACTCGACGGCCGCCTGGCTGATCGCCAGCGCGGGGCTGGAGACGGCTCGTCTTCACCCTCCGGCCGATGGCCGTGCCCCGGGCTGGCGCGCCGGGCTCGACGTGGCGCGGCGCACCCCAGCAACGGCCGCCACCCCGCGGACGCCACCACGCAAGGAGCTGATCGGATGTCCACCGAGATCAACCGGCCCGATCCGCTCGCTGCACCGCTGATCATCCGCGAGGTCCGTGCGGGCGACGACGCCGCGATCGAGCAGTTGCTCGGCGGCTTGGACGCCACCTCGCGCTACCGGCGCTGGTTCACCGCCGGCGTCGACATCCGCCAAGCCGAGCGCTGGGCCAGCCATCCCGAGCGGGTCGGCGCGGTCGGACTGCTGGCGTTCGCCGGCGTGGAGCCCGTCGGACACGCGGTGCTCGTCCCGTGTGCGACACGGCGCGCCGAGGTCGCCTTCGAGGTCGCCGCGCCCTGGCGACGCCACGGCATCGCCGGCGCCCTGCTGAAGCGACTGCTCGAGGTCGCCGCCGAGCGCGGGCTGCGCGAGGTCTACGCGGCCGTGCTGCCGGAGAACGCCGACATGCTCGCGGTCCTGCGCGAGCACGGCGAGCACACGGAGTCCCGCGACGGCGGCGTCGCGATCGTCACGATCGCCGCCCCGGCGGCACCGCCGGCCGTGGCGCCAGCCGCGGTCTGACGGGAAGGCAGCGCGGCGCAGCGCCGTGCGGCTTTCCCACCGACGGCTGGGCGGTTGTCCCGGATGCGTCGCGCCCGACGCGCGACGAAGCTGCACGCGTGTCCTTCGTCGCCCTTGCGCCCGGCCCCGACCCTGAGGAGGAGGTTGCCCGGCTGCTCGTCGGCCTGCGCACGCAGGTCGACGGCCTCGACGACAGCGAAGCCGCGAGGCGCCTGCAGCAGGTCGGACCCAACGAGATTCGCCGCGAGAGCGGCCCGCGCTGGTGGCGCAGCCTGCTCGAGCAGTTCACCCACCCGCTCGCGTTACTGCTGTGGGCCGCCGCGGCGCTGTCGCTCGCCACCGGCGTCCTGGCGCTGGCGGTCGCGATCGTCGTCGTGATCGTGCTCAACGCGGCGTTCGCGTTCGCGCAGGAGCGCCAGGCCGAGCATGCCACGGAGGCGCTTCGCGATCTGCTGCCCCCGCACGCGCGCGTGCGCCGCGGTGGCGTGCTCGTCGAGATCGACGCGACGGCGCTGGTCCCCGGCGACCTGCTGCTGCTCGCCGAGGGCGACCGCCTGTCGGCGGACGCGCGCCTGATCGCCGGCGCGCTCGAGGTCGACATGTCGCCGCTGACCGGCGAGTCGCAGCCCGTGACGCGCAGCTGCGACCGCAGCCGGCCCGCGGCCGCGCCGCTGGAGGCCGACGATCTCGTGTTCGCGGGCACGCTGTGCACCGGCGGCGACGCGCAGGCCGTCGTCTATGCCACCGCCATGCACACGCAGCTGGGGCGCATCGCGGCGCTGTCGCAGACCGTCGTCGCCGAGCAGTCGCCGCTGCAGCGCCAGGTCAACCGCGCCGCGCAGCTGATCGCGCTCGTCGCGGTCGGGCTCGGCATCACGTTCTTCGCCGTCGGGCACGTCGCCGCCGGGCTGAGCCTCGCTGACGCGGGCGTGTTCGCGATCGGCCTGCTGGTCGCCAACGTGCCCGAGGGGCTGTTGCCCACGATCACGCTGGCGCTCGCGGTCGGCGTGCGGCGGATGGCCAAGCGGCGCGCGCTCGTCAAGCGGCTGACCGCCGTCGAGACGCTCGGCTCGACGGACGTCATCTGCACCGACAAGACCGGCACGCTGACCGAGGGCCGGATGACGGCGACGTCGCTGTGGCAGGACGACGCGACGATCGCGATCTCCGCCGGCGCGCAACCGGCAAGCGGCGCTGTGGCGGAGCTGCTGCGCACCGCGGTGCACTGCAACAACGCGACGCTCACGCGTATCGGCGACGGGGCGTGGGCGCGCAGCGGCGATCCGAGCGAGAGCGCCCTGCTGCTGGCCGCCGCGCAGCTCGGCGTCGACGTCGTCGCCGTCCAGGCCGGGCGCGACGCGCGCAGGCGGCGGCTGTTCGCGTTCAACGCGCGCCTGAAGCGCATGGCGACGCTCGACGTCGAGCCCGGCGCTCCGGCCGAGATCCATGCGAAGGGCGCGCCGCTCGAGCTGCTGCAGCGCTGCACGTCGGTGCGCGCCGGCGACGGCGGCGAGCGCGCGCTGGACGGCGACGGGGCGGCGGCCGTTCGGGACGCCTTCGAGCGCTACGCGGCCGACGGCCTGCGGGTGCTCGGGTTCGCCACCCGCCCGGCGCCGGACATCTGCGAGCAGCGTGCGGACGACCGCGACGCCGCCGAGTCGGGACTGTGCTTCCTCGGGCTGATCGCCATGCGCGACCCGCTGCGCGCGCAGGTGCCGGCCGCCGTCGCCGACTGCCACCGCGCCGGCATCCGCATCATCGTCATCACCGGCGACGACGGCCTGACCGCCGCGGCGGTCGCGCGCGAGGCCGGGATCGTCACCCGCTCGCCCGGCGGCTCGCAGGGCGCGGGCGGCGAGCACGCCCAGATCGTCACCGGCCCCGAGCTCGACGCGCTCGGCGACGATGGCCTGGACGAGATCCTGCGCCGCTCCCCGCAGCTGATCGTCGCGCGCAGCTCACCGGAGGCGAAGCTGCGCATCGTCGACGCGCTGCGCGCGCAGGGACACACCGTCGCGATGACCGGCGACGGCGTCAACGACGCCCCCGCGCTGCGTCGCGCGGACATCGGCATCGCGATGGGCGCCTCGGGCACCGACGTGGCACGCGAGGCCGCCGCGATGGTGCTGACCGACGACGACTTCGCATCGATCGTCGCGGCGATCAAGGAAGGCCGCACCGTCTACGACAACATCCGCAAGTTCGTCACCTACATCTTCGCCCACGCGACGCCGGAGATGGTCCCGTTCCTGCTCTACGCGCTGTCGGGCGGCAGCATCCCGCTGCCGCTGACCGCGCTGCAGATCCTGGCGATCGACCTCGGCACCGAGACGCTGCCGGCGCTGGCGCTGGGCCGCGAGCCCGCCGAGCCGGGCCTGATGGATCAGCCGCCGCGCGCGCGCACGACGGGGCTGCTGACGAAGGCCATGCTGCTGCGCGCCTGGCTGTGGCTGGGCCTGCTGGAGGCCGCGCTGGTGGCAGGCGGCTTCTTCTTCGTGCTGCTGCGCGCGGGCTGGTCGCCCGGCGACGCCACCGCGGCGGGCACGCCGCTGCACCACGCCTACGTCACGGCCACGACGATGTCGTTCGCCGGCATCACCGCGTGCCAGGTCGGCACGGCGTTCGCGTCGCGCACGACGCGCGCGTCACTGCGCGAGATCGGCGTGCTCTCCAACCCGCTGCTGCTCTGGGGCGTCGCCTTCGAGCTCGTCTTCGCGGCGGCGCTGATCTACCTGCCGCCGCTGCAGGGCATCTTCCACACCGCCGCGCTCGGCCTCCCCGAGCTCGCGCTGCTGGCGAGCTTCCCCGTCCTCGTCTGGGGCAGCGACGAGCTGCGCCGCGCCTGGCAGCGCCGCTGACGGACGACCGCGACGGCCGCGCGCGCGACGCGCGAGAGTGCTGGCATGCCGATCCACCAGCGACGTTCACCGCACGCGGGCAAGCTCGACGTGCGACCGCAGATCACCCACGGCTCAGAGCAGCAGGACGTCCCGCGGTTCGAGCTCCCGCGGGGGGAGATGGCGCCCGACACCGCGTATCAGATCGTCCACGACGAGCTGATGCTCGACGGCAACGCGCGGCTGAACCTCGCGACGTTCGTGACGACGTGGATGGAGCCGGCCGCCCGCGTGCTGATGGCCGAGTGCCTGGACAAGAACATGGTCGACAAGGACGAGTACCCCCAGACCGCCGAGCTGGAGCGGCGCTGCGTGGCGATGCTCGCGCGGCTGTGGAACGCCTCCCACGACGAGCCCGCCGTCGGCTGTTCGACGACCGGCTCCAGCGAGGCCGCAATGCTCGGCGGCATGGCGCTCAAGCGCCGGTGGGCACAACGGCGTCGCGCGGCAGACCTCCCGGAAGATCGTCCGAACCTCGTGATGGGCGCCAACGTCCAGGTCTGCTGGGAGAAGTTCTGCCGCTACTGGGACGTCGAGCCGCGCCTCGTCAGCGTCGGCGACGGCAGCACGTGCCTGACGCCACACGGCGCGGCCTCGGCGTGCGACGAGCGCACGATCGGCGTGGTGGCGATCCTCGGCTCGACGTTCGACGGCGCGTACGAGCCCGTCGCGACGATCGCCGAGGCGCTCGACGAGCTGCGCGACGCGCGCGGCATCGACGTGCCGATCCACGTCGACGCGGCATCCGGCGGCTTCGTCGCGCCGTTCGTCGACCCCGACCTGCGCTGGGACTTCCGCATCGCTCGCGTGGCGTCGATCAACGCCTCGGGGCACAAGTACGGGCTCGTGTATCCGGGGATCGGCTGGGCCGTGTGGCGCGACACCGCGGCCCTGCCCGAAGACCTCGTCTTCCACGTCGACTACCTCGGCGGGGACATGCCGACGTTCGCGCTGAACTTCTCGCGACCGGGGGCGCAGGTCGTCGCGCAGTACTTCACGCTGCTGCGCCTCGGCTTCGACGGCTACCGGCGCGTACAGCAGGCCTGCCGGGACAACGCTCGCTGGCTGGCATCGGAGATCGCGGGCATCGGCGCGTTCGAGCTGATCTCCGACGCCAGCGGCATCCCCGCGTTCGCGTTCCGGCTGCGTGCGGACGTCCGCGGATACACGGTGTTCGACGTATCGGAGACACTGCGGATCAAGGGCTGGCTGGTCCCCGCCTACTCGATGCCACCCGACATGCAGGACATCGACGTCCTGCGCGTCGTCGTGCGCAACGACTTCAGCCATGACCTCGCCGGCATGCTGCTCGAGGACCTGCGCTGGGCCGTCGGGCGCCTGCAGCACGGAGCGGGCACGCGCGGCGACGAGCCCAACCGCAGCGCGTTTCACCACTGAGCCGAGGCCGTCGCGACCCCGCGGTCACGTGACGCTGAGCACGGCGAGCGCGACCACGCAGACGGCGACGAGCGCGATGACGGCGCCGGTCGTCCACGAGCCGGCGCGGCCGAGGCTGTGCGCGCCCATGATCGCCGGGTCGCGCGCGAGCGCGCGCAGGAACGGCAGGATCGCCAGCAGCAGCACCGCGTTGAGCGCCTGGGAGAGGAACAGGATCGGGATCAGCGGCGCGCCGGGGATCAACACCAGCGTCACCGCGAGCGCGACGCTCACGCCGTACGCGCCGTAGAACAGCGGCGCGTCGCGGAAGCCGTCGTTGAGGTCCGCGGGCCGGTCGAACGCCTCCGCGACCGAGTAGGCCGTCGACAGCGGCACGAGCGCGGCGGCCAGCAGCCCGGCACCGACCAAGCCGACGCCGAACAGCGCCCGCGCGGCGTTGCCGGCCAGCGGGCGCAGCGCGTCGGCGGCGTCGGCGGCGTCGTGGATGTGACGGCCATGGACGTGCAGCGTCGCCGCGCACGCGACGACGACGAACACGCCGATGATGCCGGTCAGCAGGGCGCCGCTGACGACGTCGACGCGCTCGTAGCGCAGATCCTCGACCTTCAGGCGCTTGTCGACGGCGTAGGACTGCATGAACGCCAGGCCCCACGGCGCCAGCGTCGTGCCGACGGTCGCGACGGTGGCCAGCACGGCGGCGTGCGTCAGCGGCATGCTCGGCACGACGAGCCCGTGCGCGGTGGCGCCCCAGTCGGGGTCGGCGAGCAGCCCCGAGACGACGTACGCGACGAAGATCGCGCTCAAAGCCAGCAGCACGTGCTCGACGCGGCCGAACGAGCCGCGCAGGACGAGCACGCTGACGGCGGCTGCCGCGAGCGGGACGCTGACGTAGCGGCCGGGTCCGCCGAGCACCTGCATGCCGGCGGCGACGCCGGCGAACTCGGCGCAGATCGTGCCGAGGTTGGCGACCAGCAGCGCCGCCAGCGCGCCGTGCGTCGCACGGCGCCCGTAGCGCTCGCGCACCAGGCACATCAGGCCCTTGCCGGTGACGACGCCCATGCGCGCCGCGAGCTCGTGGAAGACGACGAGCGCGACCGTCGACAGCGCGAGCACCCACAGCAGGCGGTAGCCGTAGTCCGCGCCGAGGATCGAGTACGTCGTGATGCCCGCCGGGTCGTCGTCGGACAGCCCCGCGAGCAGGCCCGGGCCCAGCACCGCCGCCAGCGCGAGCAGGCCGGCGCGGCGCCCGCGCAGGGCCGCCAGGGCGCGATGCGGGCGACGAAAGACGAGGTGTGGCCGCGGCAGCCCGCCACCCCGGCCACGGCCACGCCGCGTCGGCCCGTCAGCAGCCGGCACGTTCGCTATGGGTCAGTCGCGGCGGCGGTCGAGCAGATGGCCGTCGGCGCGCGCGATCAGCTGCGCCGCGGTGTCGTCGGGCATCAGTCGGGCGAAGCCGCAGCGGATCGCGCCCGGCTCGCTACTGGCCGCGAGTGCGCCGGCCACGGTGTCGAAGCGCTCTTGCGCGTCGGACAGCGTCATGTTGGGCATCGCGCAGAGGAACTCGTCGCCGCCGTGGCGGATGACCAGGTCGTAGGTGCGCAGGTGCTCGGCGATGCATGCGACGACGCGCTGCAGCAGCCGGTCGCCGGCCTCGTGGCCTTCGCTGTCGTTGACGCGCTTGAGCCCGACGACGTCGACGTAGACGAGGACGAGCGTGCTGTTGGTCCTGCGGCTGCGGTCGAGCTCGTGGTCGAGCTCGGCCAGACCCGCCGCGCGGGTGCGGACGCCGGTCAGCGGGTCGGTCTCGCTGGCCGCCAGCGCGCGGGCCAGCGCCTCGCGGTCCGCGAGCGCCTGCAGGCGATCTCGAGCACCCTGCTCGCGATCGGCCGCCGCGGCATCGCGGTCCCGAGCGGCTTGCGCGCGATGCTCGGCGGCCTGGGCGCGATACTCGGCGGCGCTGCGGCGTTGCTCGGTGGCGCGCTGGACGATCTGCGCGGCGCTGACCTCGCGGGCACCGTCGCGGTCGTGGTCGGCGTCGCATTGCGCCATCGCCAGGTCGCGCGCGGCGGCAGCGCGATCGCGCGCCAGCCCGGCCAGATCGCGGGCCTCGGCGGTCCCGTCACGTTCCTCGGCGCTCTGCAGACGCGCGCTGGCACTCAGCTCGCGCTGCTGCGCCGTGCGCTGCCGGATCTCACGGCTTGCCTGATGCTGATCGGGGTCGACGCCGTGCCCCAGGTCGCGGTCGCTGGCGGCCTGATCGCGGTCCGCCGCGACCTGATCGCGATCGGCGCTGACCTGGTCGCGCTCGCTGCCGGTCTGATCGGCATCCGCGAGCGTCTGTTCGCTGTCGGCCAGCGTCTGCTCGCTGTCGGCCAGCGTCTGCTCGTGCCCGAACGGGCCGGACGCGGGAGTACGGCTCTCGTGCGCATGCTGTCCGTCGATCGTCCCGTTCGTGGACCGCTCGGGACGATCACCTGACGATGGGTCGGCCACGTGGGCCTCCAAACCAGGGCGAGGCGACGGGTCTCGGTGAGCCCCGCGCCCATCCGATCGATGCGATCACCGTAGCACCCGCCGTGTGCGGACATGCCGCCCCTCGATGCGTCGCGTGCGGGTGCCGCCGGCGGCGCGGGCGTCACGGCGCGACGAGCACGGCGGCCGTCTCGCGCGCGATCACGAGCTCCTCGCCGGCGGGCTCGACGAGCACGGCGACGCCGGCCCCGGCGGTGCCGATCTGCCGCTCGTGGCGCGCGTTGGCGTCGTCGTCGATGCGAACGCCGACGTGGCGCAGGCGCGCGCAGACCGCGGCGCGCAGCGCGGCCGAGTGCTCGCCGGCGCCGCCGCTGAAGACGAGCGCGTCGAGCCCGCGCAGGGACGTCGTCATCGCGGCGACGGCGCCGCTGACCGCGCGCACGAGGACGTCGAAGGCCAGCTGCGCGCGCTCGTCGCCGGCGCGGGCCGCGCGCTCGACCTCGCGCAGGTCGCCCACCCCCGCGATGCCGCGCAGGCCCGAGCGGTGGTTCAGCGCGTCGTCGAGCTCGCCGGCGCCGATCCCGCGGGCGAGCAGGTGCAGCAGGACTCCCGGGTCGATCGAGCCCGAGCGGGTCGCCATCGGCAGGCCCTCCAGCGGCGTGAAGCCCATCGTCGTGTCGATCGACCTGCCGTCGCGCACGGCGCTCACCGAGCAGCCGCTGCCGAGGTGGCAGACGACGAGGCGCCGGCAGCGGTCGGCCCCGAGGCGACGCAGCGCCTGCTCGTGACACCACGCGACGTTCAGGCCGTGGAAGCCGTAGCGGCGCAGCCCGAAGCGCTCGCTCCACTCGCGCGGCAGCGCGTAGGTCGCGGCCTCCGCGGGGAGCGTGTGGTGAAAGGCGGTGTCGAAGCACGCGACCTGGGGCACGTCGGGCAGCGCCGCCGCGGCCGCGTCGAGGCCCTCGAGCGCCGCGCGGGTGTGCAGCGGCGCGAGCGGCGCCAGCGCGGCGATCGCGGCGCGTACGCCGGCGTCGATGCGCGCGGGCCCGTGAAATCGCGCGCCGCCGTGCACGACGCGGTGCCCGACGGCGTCGACCGCGCCGCCGACCGCGGTGGCGGCGAGCGCGGCCCGCAGCGCAGGGGCATGCGCGCCCGCGCCGCCGCCGGGCTCCCAGCGCTCCTCGCCGCGGGTCAGGATCGCGCCGCCGCCGGGCTCCCGGCGCTCCTCGCCGCGACTCAGGATCGCGGCCTTGCCGGGCTCCCAGCGCTCCTCGTCGCGACTCAGGATCGCGTTCTCGCCGACCTCGACGAGCGCGTGCTTGAGGCTGCTGGAGCCGGCGTTGACGACGAGGACGCGCACCTGCCGGCGGCTCAAATGGGCCGCTGCCAGGTCCAGTCGCGCACCTCGGGCATGTCCTCGAACTGCTCGCGGATGTACGCGTGGTGGCGCACGAGCTGCGCCTCGCAGTGGCGCTCGAGCGCGGCGGCGCCGGGCGCGATCCGGCGCGCGCGGCGCAGCGCGTTGAGCACGAGGTGATAGCGGCTCATCTCGTTGAGCACGACCATGTCGAACGGCGTCGTCGTCGTGCCCTGCTCGGTGAAGCCGTGGACGTGGAAGCGGCCCGCGCCGGGCCGGCCGTGCAGGAGCTGGTGCAGGGCGCGGGCGTAGCCGTGAAACGCGCAGACGACGTCGGTCGCGTCGCCGAAGAGCTCCGCGAAGGCGTCGTGCGAGAGACCGTGCGGATGCACCCACCGCGGCGCCAGCGCCATCAGGTCGACGACGTTGACGACGCTGAAGCGCAGCTCCGGCACGTGCTCGCGCAGCAGCGCGGCGGCGGCGATCGTCTCCTGCGTCGGCACGTCGCCGATGCACGCCAGCACGACGTCGGACTCCTCGCGACCGCTCGCGTTGCCGGCCCAGGCCCAGCGCGAGGCGCCGCGCGCGCAGTGCTCGCGGGCGGCGTCGACGTCGAGGTACTGCAGCTCGGGCTGCTTGTCGATCACGACGAGGTTGACGTAGTCGCGGCTGCGCAGGCAGTGGTCGGCGGTCCACAGCAGGCAGTTGGCGTCCGGCGGCAGGTACACGCGCACGACGTTGCCGCTCATCGAGATCATCGTGTCGATCAGGCCCGGCCCCTGATGGCTGAAGCCGTTGTGGTCGTTGCGCCAGCACGTCGACGTCAGCAGCACGTTCATCGACGCGACCGGCGCGCGCCACGGCAGGTCGCGCGCGTGCTGCAGCCACTTGGCGTGCTGGATGCCCATCGACGCCGACACCATCGCGAACGCCTCGTAGGTCGCGAACATGCCGTGGCGGCCGGTCAGCAGGTAGCCCTCCAGCCAGCCCTGGCAGTTGTGCTCGGACAGCACCTCCATGACCCGCCCCTGCGGCGAGACGTGCTCGTCGCCCGGGCGCGCGTCGCGCAGCATGCGATCGCTGACCGCGAAGACCGCGCCGAGGCGGTTGGAGTTCGTCTCGTCGGGGCTGAACAGGCGGAAGTTGCGCGCGCCCTCGTTGCGCGAGTAGACGTCGCGCAGCAGCTCGCCGAGGCGGCGCGTGGACTCCGCGCGCGTCGCGGCCGGCTCGGGGACTTCGAGCGCGTAGAGCGCCGGGTCGGGCAGGTCCAGCGGCTCGAGCACGCGACCGCCGTTGGCCTGCGCCAGCGCGCCCATGCGCAGGTCGCCGTCCGGCGCCAGCGCGGCCAGCCGCGGCGCGAGCGCACCGGTCGCGTCGAAGCGCTGCTCGGGTCGATAGCTGCGCATCCAGCGCTCGAGCTGGGCGAGATGCTCGGGGTTCTCGCGCACCTGCGCGAGCGGCACCTGATGGGACCTGAACGTGCCCTCGACGACCACGCCGTCGACCTCGTGCGGCCCGGTCCAGCCCTTCGGCGTGCGCAGCACGATCGCCGGCCACGCCGGCGTCCCGGCGTCGTCGGCGCCGTCGGCGCGGGCGTCGCGCTGGATCGCGCGGATCTCGGCGTAGGCGCCGTCCAGCGCCACCGCGAAGTCGCGGTGAACGGCGCGCGGGTCGTCGCCGGCGACGACGCGCGGCGCGTAGCCGTGGCCGCGCAGCAGCGCGAGCAGGTCGTGCTCCGGCACGCGCCCGAGAACGGTCGGACCGGAGATCTTCGCCTCGTTGAGGTGCAGGATCGGCAGCACCGCGCCGTCGCGGGCGGGATCGAGGAAGCGGATGCCCTTCCACGAGCCCTCCAGCGGCGCGGTCTCCGCCTCGCCGTCGCCGATGACGCAGGCGACGATCAGGTCGGGATCGTCGAACGCGGCCCCGAACGCGTGCATCAGCGCGTAGCCGAGCTCGCCGCCCTCGTGGATCGAGCCGGGCGTCGGCACGCTGACGTGGCTCGGGATCCCGCCCGGCGTCGAGAACTGCCGCACGAGCGCGAGCATCCCCGCCTCGTCGGCCGACACGTGCGGGTAGACCTCGGAGTAGGTCCCCTCGAGGTAGACGTTGGCGACGATCGCCGGCCCGCCGTGGCCGGGCCCGGCGACGTA
>JAWVGK010000040.1:0-4418 GCA_033855155.1 Solirubrobacteraceae bacterium
GAGCTCGGGCCGGTGCACGAGCCCGGCCAGGAGAAACGCCGCGGCGACGATGCCGAGCGCGGCGAGGCCGGCATAGTCGTCCGCCACGACCTTCGGCATGACGCCGCGCATGCGCCGCAGCGCGACGCCGCCTAGCCCGCCGACCACCGCGATCGCGCCGACGTACAGGCAGCCCGCGAGCAGCAGCGCCGCGATCCAGCGACTTCCCGAACCGGCGATCGGCAACCAGTGCAGCAGTCCCATCTCGAGCGCCGTCAGGACGACGAAGGCCGGCCACAGCCACGCGCCGCGCAGCCGCCAGCGCAGGCGCCGCAGCCCCTGCCGGCGCCGTTCTGGAGCGACGTTCGCCATACCACCAGCGTACGTACCGAGTACCCTCGGGCGAAGACGGTTCGCGTCCCGTCGGAGATCCCGACCAGACGTTGAAATGGCGAGGCGGAGATCCCGTCCTCGACCGCCGAGACGAAAGGCGATGATGGCGACCAGCCGCACGGACGTCCAGATCCGTCCCGATACCCCCGCCGAAGAGCACGCAGCCGCGCACCTGACCACGGACGACCGTGTCGGTCTGCTGCGCGCGATGCTCTTCATGCGCGCCATCGAGGAGCGCGCGATGAACCTCTACCGCCAGGGCAAGGTGCCGGGCTCCTTCTACGACGGCTTCGGCCAGGAGGCCGTCTCGGTCGGCGCGACCTGGGCGATGGCGGCGGCGGACCGCCTGTGCGTCCTGCACCGCGACCTCGGCGCGCACATCGTGCGCGGCGTGGCACCCGCGACGATCCTCAGCCAGTACATGGGCCGCGAGGCCGGCGTCACGAGCGGCCGCGACGGCAACGTGCACTTCGGCGACTACCGCACGGGCTGCGTCGGGATGGTGTCGATGCTGCCCGACATGATGCTCGTCGCCGCGGGCATGGCGATGGCCTTCAAGCTGCGCGGCGAGGCGCGCTGCGCACTGACCTGGTTCGGCGACGGCTCGACCTCGCGCGGCGACTTCCACGAGGCGATGAACTGGGCCGGCGTCCAGCACCTCCCGGTGATCTTCGTCCTGGAGAACAACCAGTTCGCCTACTCGACGCCGATCAAGCAGCAGTTCGCCGTCAACCCGGTGCAGCGCGCCGCGGGCTACGGCTTTCCGGGCGTCAGCGTCGACGGCAACGACGTCGAGGCGGTCTTCGAGGCCACGCGCGCGGCCCGCGAGCGGGCGATCGCCGGCGGCGGCCCGACGCTGATCGAGGCCGTCACGATGCGCATGCACGGCCACGGCGCCCACGACGACATGAAGTACGTGCCCAAGGCGCTCGTCGAGGAGTGGCGCAAGAAGGACCCGATCGACCGCCAGAGCGCGCGCGTCGCGGCGCTCGGTCACGACGTCGAAGCGCTGCGCGCCGAGGTGCTCGAGCAGGTCGAGGCGGCGACGAAGGTCGCGCTCGCCGGGCCGATGCCCGATCCGGCGACGGCGACCGAGCGCGTCTTTCATCCGCGCGACGCCGGCGAGATCGTGCTCGAGGACGGCGCCGCGCCGTGGAGCGGGCACGCCCGATGACCGAGATGACCTACCTGCGCGCGATCTCCGACGGCCTGCGCACGGAGATGCACAGCGACGAGCGCGTCCTGCTGATGGGCGAGGACATCGGCGTCTTCGGCGGCGCCTTCAAGGTCACCGACGGCTTCTTCGACGAGTTCGGCCCCGACCGCGTGATGGACACCCCGCTGGCGGAGTCGGCGATCATCGGTACGGCGATCGGCGCGGCGGTCGTCGGCATGCGCCCGGTCTGCGAGATGCAGTTCTCGGACTTCATCGCCTGCGGCTTCGACCAGCTCGTCAACACCGCCGGCAAGATGTACTACCGCCAGAACCTGCCCGTGAACATCACGGTGCGCCTGCCGAGCGGCGGCGGCTTCTCCGGCGGCCCGTTTCACTCGCAGAACCCGGAGGCGTGGTTCATGCACGCGCCGGGCCTGAAGGTCGTCGCGCCGAGCACGGCCGAGGACGCCAAGGGCCTGATCATCGCGAGCATCCGCGATCCGAACCCCGTCGTCTTCATGGAGCACAAGAACCTCTACCGGCGCGTCAAGGGCGAGGTCGCCGAGGGCTCGTACGAGACGCCGTTTCGCGCCCGCGTCGCGCGCGAGGGCGACGACCTCGTCGTCATCGCCTACGGCGCGATGGTGCACACGGCGCTCGAGGCGACGGCCGAGCTGACCGGCTCGTCGGTGATGGTGCTCGACCTGCGCTCGCTCGTGCCGCTCGACGAGGTCGCGATCCTCGAAGCGGTCCGCCACTGCTCGAAGGTCGTCATCCTCGACGAGGCCAACGAGACGTGCGCGGCCGGCGCGCAGGTCGCGGCGCTGATCGCGCAGCGCGCGTTCGAGGACCTCGACGGGCCGATCGTGCGCGTCGCCGCACCCGACTGCCCGATCCCCTTCTCGCCGCCGCTGGAGGCGGCGGTGCTGCCATCAGTCGATCGCGTGAGGGAGGCCTGCCGTCAGCTCCTCGAGTACTGAGCCCGCGACGATCGTCGAGGTCACGATGCCGCAGATGGGCGTGTCGGTCGCCGAGGGCACCGTCGTCGCATGGCACAAGCAGCCCGGCGACTGGGTCGAGTCCGACGAGGCGATCGGCGAGGTCTCGACGGACAAGATCGACACGGAGATCCCCTCGCCGGCGAGCGGCCGGCTCGTCGAGATCCTCGTGCAGGTCGGCGTCACCGTCGACGTCGGCGTGACGCTCGCGCGGATCGCGACCGGCAACGGCGCGGGCGACGCGCGGACGCCTGCGCCGTTCGCGCCGCCGCTCCCCGCCGCGCGGCTCGGTCCGGCCGCGCCGGATCCCGCTTCCGGGCCCGCGCCCGCGCCCACCGAGCGGCCGCTCGGCGGCGCCCCGGCTGCGCGCGTCCCCGCCCCGCCGCGCGCCGCCGCCCCGCCGCCGCAGCGACCGCCGGCAGCGCCCGCCGCGCGCTCGCGCGGCGCGCGGCACTACTCGCCGGTCGTGCAGCGGATCGCCGAGGAGCACGACGTCGACCTCGACGCGATCGAGGGCACCGGCCGCGACGGCCGTGTGCGCAAGCAGGACGTCATGGCCTACGTCGAGGCGCACGGGGGCGCCGCGGCGGCCGTCTCCGCGTCCGAGCCGGTGCTGCACTCCGAGAGCCCGTATCGCCCCGGCGCCGGCGGCTCGCTGCTGCACGGCCCGTACGTGCCGCCGGAGGGCCGGCCGCTGTCGCGCATGCGCTCGCTGATCGGCGAGCACATGCACCGCTCGCTGCAGACCGCCGCGACCTGCACGACCTGGATCGAGGTCGACATGTCGCGCATCGAGATCGTGCGCAAGCAGCTTTCGATCACCGCCCTGCCGCTGATCTCGCGCTGCGTCATCCATGCGCTCGTCGAGTTCCCGCACCTCAACGCCTGGCTCGAGGGCGACGTACACACGATCCACGAGCAGGTCAACCTCGGCATCGCCGTCGACCTCGGCGACGACGGGCTGATCGTGCCGGTCGTGCGCGGTGCGCAGGACCTCA
Source organism: Solirubrobacteraceae bacterium (assembly GCA_033855155.1). Taxonomy (GTDB): domain Bacteria; phylum Actinomycetota; class Thermoleophilia; order Solirubrobacterales; family Solirubrobacteraceae; genus CADCVQ01. The sequence continues at coordinate 3,525 of JAWVGK010000040.1, forward strand.
GCCCCGAGGGGCTGTCACGGCGGATTCGGGATCTCGCGCGGCGCGCCCGCGCTCGTCAACTGACGCCCGACGACGTCCGCGGCGGGACCTTCACGATCACGAACCCCGGGCAGTTCGGCTCGCTCATGGCGACGCCGGTCATCAGCCTGCCGCAGGTCGCGATCCTCGACGTCGAGGCGATCGTCAAGCGCCCCGTCGTCGTCACCGACCAGTTCGGCGAGGACGCGATCGCGATCCGCCCGATGGTGATCCTCGGCCTGTCCTGGGATCACCGCGCGATCGACGGCGCCCTCGCCGCGCGCTTCCTCGCGAACGTCAAGAAGCGCATCGAGAGCTACGAGGCCTGACTCGGCACCCCGTCGGCCGCGCTGCGCAGCGCCTCGACGTCGAGCTTGCGCATGCCGAGCATCGCCCGCATCGCCCGCTCGGCGCGCGTCTGGTCGGGATCGGCGAACAGCTCCTCCATGCCCGTCGGCACGACCTGCCACGACAGCCCGTAGCGGTCCCTGCACCAGCCGCACTGACTCTCCTCGCCGCCGTCGGTCAGCCGCTCCCAGTAGAAGTCGATCTCGTCCTGCGTCTCGCAGGTGATCTCGAACGAGACGGCCTCGTCGAACTTGAACTGCGGGCCGCCGTTGATCGCGACGAAGCGCTGCCCGTCGAGCTCGAACTCGACCGTCATCACCGTGCCGGCCTCGCGCGGGCCGGCCTCTGTGTAGTGCGTCGTGTTGACGATGCGCGAGTTCGAGAACACCGACGTGTAGAACCGCGCCGCGTCCTCTGCCTCGGTGTCGAACCACAGGTTCGGGGTGATCTTCTGCTGCATGTCGCTCGGTCCTCTCTCGTGCGGCGGGAACGGTGCGCCCCGCGGGGGATACTGCAGACATAGACGCT
>JAWVGK010000041.1:0-6072 GCA_033855155.1 Solirubrobacteraceae bacterium
CGAGGGCGTGGGCGGGGTGTCGTAGGCGATCACGACGCTGCCGTCGCGAGGGTCGACGGGGATCGACCCGGCCGCCGGCTGCGTGATCGCGGCGACGTCGTGCGACCTGCCGAACGCGTGGCCGCGCAGGGCGAGCGCGAAGGCGAGGCGGCCTGCCGTCCGCTGCCAGACGGCGACGACGCGGCCGGTCGGCTGAATCGCGATCCCGACGACGCTGACGTTGCCCCTGCGGCGCGCGACGAGCTGGCCGCGGCCGAAGCCGTGCCCGGGACGCGCGACGGCGACGCGCACCGATCGGCGGCGGCTGGCGTCCTCCTCGAGCCACATCACGGCCTTCGTCCCGTCCGCGCCGACGGCGACCTGCGGCTGATGGCCGTCGGCGCTCAGCCGGCGCCTGCGGCCGAGCTCGAGCGGAGCGTCGCCGGCGCGCGCCTCGATCGCGATCGCGTGCTTGGTCAGGCGCTCCCACGCGACGACGCTCGCGCCGTCGGCGTTGACCGCGAGCTGCGGGGATCGCACGCCCGCCGGCGAGACGGTCGCGGCCTGCGCGGGAGCAGCGGCGGCGAGGGCGACGAGGACGGACGCGGTGCGGATGAAGAGGCGCATGTCCTCTCAACGCGCGGCGACGGCCGAGGTGGCGCGCCTGGACGGATGGGCCTTCGCCGCGCGCCCGGTCAGTCGAACTCGATGACGCTGCGGATGCCGTCCTGGTGGTGCATGAGGTCGAAGCCCTTGTTGACCTCGTCGAGCGTGATGCGGTGCGACAGGAAGGCGTCGACGTCGATGTCGCCGTCGAGGTAGCTCTGGACGAGCTGGGGCACCTGGTCGCGGCCCTTGACGCCGCCGAACGACGAGCCCGCCACGCGCCGGCCGGTGATCAGCAGGCGCGGGATGACGTCGAGGGTCTCGCCCTTGCCGGCGACGCCGCACATCGTCGCCAGGCCCCAGCCCATGCGCGCGGACTCGACCGCCTGGCGCATGACGGCCACGAGGCCGGTCGCCTCGATCGTGTAGTCGGAGCCGAAGCCGCCGGTCATGTCGAGGATCTTCTGCACCGTCTCCTCGCCGCCGATCAGCGTGTCGGTCGCGCCCTGGTGGCGCGCCATCTGCAGGCGCTCCTCGGACAGGTCGACGCAGACGATCCGCGCGGCGCCCTGCAGCCGCGCGCCGGCGACGGCGCCGAGGCCGACCATGCCGGCGCCGAACACGACGACCGTCGAGCCCGCTTCGATCTTGGCCGTGAACATCGCCGCGCCGAGACCCGTCGACAGCCCGCAGGCGAACAGGCAGGCGCGGTCCAGCGGCGCCTCCGGCGAGACGCGCGCCAGCGCGATCTCGGGCATGACCGTGTACTCCGCGAACGTCGACGTGCCCATGAAGTGGCGGATCGGCTCGCCGCTGCCCGGGCGCGACAGGCGCGTCGTGCCGTCGGGCAGATGGCCCTTGCCCTGCTCTTCGCGGATCGCGAGGCAGATGTTCGTCTTCGGGCTCAGGCAGTGCACGCACTCGCGACACTGCGGCGAGAACAGCGTCACGACGTGATCGCCGAGCTGTAGGTCGCGCACGCCCTCGCCGACCGCCTCGACGACGCCCGCGCCCTCGTGGCCCAGCACCGCCGGCGCGTAGCCGGACGGGTCGACGCCCGACGCGGTGTACATGTCGGTGTGGCAGACGCCGCACGCGACGAGGCGCACGAGCACCTCACCCGCGCGCGGCTCCGCGAGCTCAACCTCCTGCACGACGAGCGGTTGGCCGAACTCCTCGAGAACTGCTGCACGCATGCGCATGGGGCGCAATCTAACCGCGAGCCGCCCCCGGTATGCGCCGAGCTCAGCCCAGCGATCCCGCGGGCGCGCGCACGATCGCGACGTGGCGCTGGCCGCCGGGCAGCGGCCGGCGCCACGGCCCGTCGTCGGCGAGGTCTTCGCTGCGATCGAGCAGCAGCAGCGCGAGGCTGCGCGCGTCCTCGAGCGACTGCGGCGGCGAGCGGTACTGGCGCGCCGGCCGATTGGTCAGCGGCCCGCTGACGCGGTCGTCGACCATCACGACGTACAGAGGCCCGAGCATGAGCTCGAGCTGCTCCCCTGAGGACGCGCCGCTGGACATCGCGCGCACGCTATCGCCACGAGGTAGACGAAGGCCCGATGCGTTCACCCGGATGCGCCGCTTTGTGTACCGTCACGTCATGTCGACCGGTCCGGTCACGGTGCAACGCCAGGACTTGATACTCGTGTCGCCCATGGACGTCACGGCGGAGCGCGAGCGAGTCGAGCTCGTCGTCACCGAGTTGAACCGAACGGTGGCCGAGCGTCTCGGGTGCACGCTGCGCCTGCGGCGGTGGGAGACGGACACGCAGCCCGGACTCGACCCAGGCGGCTCCCAGGCTCAGGTCGAGAAGGGCCTGAAGATCCCGGACGCGGATCTCGTCATCGGCATCTTCTGGAAGCGCTTCGGGACCCCCGTCGAAGGGGCGAGGTCCGGCACGGAGAGCGAACTGCGACTGGCGTGGTCCAGCTGGCTGCGCAAGCGCAGGCCCGAGGTCATGCTCTACTTCTGCGAGCGCGGGTTCTTCCCCGGCTCACAAGCGGAGCTCGAGCAGCTGCAATCGGTTCTCGCGTTCAGGCGCGGCCTGCCCAAGCAGCAGCTGCACTGGGCTTTCAGGGAGGTCGACGAGTTCGAGCGGATGCTGCGCGAGCATCTCATCGCCTTCGTCACGTCGACGAACGACCCCGCGTCGAAACAACGTACGTCGGCCAGCCAGGGCAAGGCGGTGCTCGAGCTGAGCACGCGCTTGTCCGAGATGTCGCGCAACGTCAGTCAGCTGTCCGTGACCGCGCACAACCTCGACATGATGTACGAGGTGGATCTCGTCGAAGCGGACCACGAGACCGTTGCATCTCACTGCTCCGAGGAGCCCGGTGGGTCCGGCGCCAACACGTCCGTGGCCGTGGCGAAGCTCGGCTTCACCACGTCGACGACCGGCATCGTGGCCGACGACCCGCCGGGGACGGCGTTGATCGAAGCGCTGCGGGAAACCGACAACATGCAGCCGGAGATCAAGGTCGTTCAAGCCGATCGCGACACGAGCACCGGACGGACCATCGTGGTCAGCGATCGTCGTGGACGTCGCTCGATCTACGTGCACCCCGGCGTCAACGAATGCTGGGCGTCGATGCTCACCCCGGTGGAGCGCAACCAGCTCATCCAGCGAGCGTCGGAGGCCAAGATCGTGCACTTCACCTCTTTCACCGGGACCGAGGAGCTGGCGCTTCAGACCGAGATACTGCGGCACCTAGCCCCTGAGACCGTCGTGTCGTTCAATCCGGGAACGCTCTATGTGGAGCGCTCCAAGGCAGAGCTTCAGCCGTTCGTCGATCGAATGAACGTCATGACGATCTACGAGGCACAGCTGGGTGTCCTCGTGTCGAGCCTCGCCAGGACGGGCGCCGCCGCGGCGGACGCTCAAGGCCAGGACGCGTGGACCGATCTCGAGCGCCTGTTCAGCCTCCGCGATCAGAGCGTCGACCAACCGGTCGTCGTTCTCGTCAAGCGCTACCGACCGCTGGATTCGAACGACCTGCCTTCAGGCCGGATGTATGCGCTGGCTGTGGCAGGCCGCTCGAGCGTCGAGGAGCAGGTCTACCCCCAGCCGGACAGGCGGCCGCCCGCCAACCGGTGGACGATGATCGACAGCACCGGTGCGGGGGATGCGATGGCCGCCGGCCTGCACGTCGGGCTGCTGTGCGGAGCAGGCTTGCAGGAGTGCGTCAACATCGCGTTCGTCATGGCGATGGAGGTGTCCAACGCGGCAGGGGCGCGAGCCGGGCAGCCCGACCTGCAACGCCTGAAGAAGGCGTGGGAGCTCTGGTTTCGCTCCAAGCCGCCGGCGTGCCTGCGCTGACGCCGCCGACCACGACGCCGCGCGACTTGCGACCGCGGCGCTAGTCGTGGATCGCCCGCAGCGGGTCGCCGATCTGGCGCACGTGCTCGAGCGTCTGCATGTCGTCTTCGTCGAGGTCGACCGCCGCGGCGGCGAGGTTCTGCTCGAGGTGCGCGACGGAGGATGTGCCGGGGATCAGCAGGACGTGCGGGTCGCGGTGCAGCAGCCACGCGAGCGGGACCTGCGACGTCGTCACGCCGTGCTTGACCGCGACGGCGACGACGTTCGGGTCGGCCGCGATCGCCGCCGGGCCGCCGGTGAACGCCGAGCCCAGCGGAAAGAAGGGGACGAACGCGATGGCGCGCTCGGCGCACAGCTCCAGCACGTCCTGCGCGTCGCGTTGCACGATGCTGAACGCGTTCTGCACGCACGCGATGTCGACCAGTCCGAGCGCCTCCTCGACGATCGCGCGGTCGGCGCTGCTGATGCCGATCGCCTCGATCTTGCCCTCGCGGCGCAGGTCCTCCATCGTGCCGAGTTGCTCGGCGAGCGCGACGGGTGGCGCCGCGCCCCCGGGATCGGGGTCCATCAGGCGCAGGTTGACGGCGGCGAGCGACTCGACGCCGAGCGTCGCGAGGTTCTCCTCGACCCCCGCGCGCAGATCCTCCGGGCGCTGGGCCGGCAGCCACCCGCCGGTCGCGTCGCGCTCGCCGCCGACCTTCGAGACGATCCGCAGGCCGGCCGGATACGGCGCCAGCGTCTCGCGGATCAGCTCGTTGACGACGCCGGGGCCGTAGTACTGGGAGGTGTCGATGTGGTCGACGCCGAGCTCGATCGCCCGGCGCAGGACGGCGCGCGCCGCATCGGGGTCGCGCGGCGGGCCGAAGACGCCGGGGCCGGCGAGCTGCATCGCGCCGAAGCCGACGCGCCTGACGGTGTGGGCGCCGAGGTTCGCGGTCTGGTTCGTGGTCATGCGGGAAGCCTCTGCCCACCGACCAATCTCCGAAAACGAATCCTGCGGTCCTGTCGATTCGGCGTCCGACGTCCAGGGGGCGGCCGAGCTCTCGCAGGCGCCGCCCGAGCAGACGACGGCCTGACGGGCGGATGACCGCTTCGCCGACGCACCGTGCGATCGAGGCGGTCTGGAGGATCGAGTCGGCGCGGCTGATCGCGGGGCTCGCGCGGATGGTGCGCGACGTCGGCCTGGTGGAGGATCTCGCCCAGGACGCGCTCGTCGCCGCGCTCGAGAAGTGGCCAGGGTCGGGCGTCCCGGAGAACGCGGCTGGCGCAGCTCATGCCGCGCGAGCCCGAGGTCCACGGCCTCGTCTCGCTGATGGAGATCCAGGCCTCGCGCGCCGCCGCTCTGGGGATGGCCTTCGGCCCCGCGCCCGGCCTCGAGCTCGCCAACGCGCTCGCCGCCGCGGGGGCGCGCGGACGACTACCACCTGCTGCCGAGCGTGCGCGGCGACCTGCTGGCGAAGCTCAGCCGCGGCGACGAGGCGCGCGCGGAGTTCGAGCGCGGCCGACGCTGACGCGCAATCGACGCGAGCGCGCGTTGCTGCTCAAGCGCGCCGCGGCGCTGCCCGCGTGAGCGCAGCGAGCGCTTACCGGGGGGCGGCGCACCCACGCGCGTTCGAACGCCGCGCCCACAATAATGTCCTGGTCAAAGGATATTATCCCGTACAGTATCCCTCGAAAGGGATCTTATGCCTGCGAAACCAAGTTCACCGCCGCCGCTCCCGGTCCGGCGCGCGCTGCGTGAGATAGGCGGCAACGTCCAATCGTGGCGCAAGCTCCGCGGCCTGACCCAGAACCAGTTGGCCGACCGTGCGGGCATCGACCGTAAGACGCTGATGCGCGTGGAGCGCGGCGAAGGGGGCGTGAGCTTCGAGATCGTACTTCGTGTCCTGCACGGTCTCGGCGTCCTGGACAACGTGCCCACGGCCGTGGACCCCTACGAGACCGACGTCGGTCGTTTGCGGGCCGACGACCAGCTTCCACGCCGCGTGCGCCCACGCAACCTGATGCGAGACGATGGCTGAGCGGGCGGTGGACGTCATCGTGCGCATCGCGGACGCGGATGTGCTCGCGGGCCGGCTGTGGTGCCACCGCCGCCGCGCAACGGAGTCTCAGACATTCGCGTATGCCGGCGAGTACCTCGGGCTGGCGGACGCCTACGAGCTGGATCCCCT
>JAWVGK010000042.1:0-11444 GCA_033855155.1 Solirubrobacteraceae bacterium
GCGCTGCCGACGTACTGGATCGCCAGCAGCGCGCGGTCGTCGCCCTCGCGCGTGCCCTGGAAGCGCTCGATCGCGCGTTCGATGCGCTCGACGACCGCGTCCGGCTCGCCGGCGCCCGCCGCGATCCGCTCGAGGCGCTCCTCGCCGAAGCGCTCGCCGGCGCCGGGAGCGTCGGTCGCGCCGTCGCTGTAGAACAGCAGCGTCTCGCCCGCCGCGAGCACGAAGCGCTCCTCGCGCCAGTCGCCGCCGGCCATCGCGCCGAGCACGAGGCCGGGGCGCCCGACGCAGCGCACGGCGCCGTCGCGCGCGATCAGCAGCGGCAGCGGGTGGCCACCGGACGCCAGCGCGACGTCGGCCCCCGCGGGCGTCTCGCGCAGCCGCGCGCAGACGAGCGTCACGAGCGAGAACGGCCGCTCGTCGCGCAGCATCTCGTCGACGACGCGCAGGATCGCCGCCGGCCGGCCGTCGAAGCTCGCCGCGGTCTTCGCCGTGTGGCGCACGAGCGCGGTCATCGCGGCGGCGTCGACGCCCTTGCCGGTGACGTCGCCGAGCAGGACCATGACGTCGCCGTCGACGCGGAAGAGGTCGTAGAAGTCGCCGCCGACGTCGCTGTCCGCGCCGCCGGCGCTGTAGGACGTCGCGGTGCGGAAGCCTTCGAGCTCGGGCAGGCGGCGCGGCAGCAGGCTGTCCTGCAGCGTGCGCGCGGTGCGCGCCAGCTCGCGGTACAGGCGCGCGTTCTCGACGGCGGCGCCGATGCGCAGCGCGAGGTCCGCGACGAACGCGAGGTCGCCAGCGTCCAGCGAGCGCCGGCTGTCGGAGGTCACGACCGTCAGAACGCCGTGGATGCGCCTGCCGGCGCGCAGCGGGGCGACGATCGCCGAGCGCATCCCGAGCGCGCTGACGAGCTCGAGGTGCTCGTCGTCGATCGCCGCCGCGCGCAGCATCTCGTCGCTGATCTGCGCGAACAGCTCCGGGCGCCCGCTGCGCAGCACGTGGTGCGCGGCGGCGTCGTCGTCGCGGGCGGCGGGGTAGCGCTCGCGCAGGCGCTCGGCGTGCGCGACCTTCGCCGGATCGCCGTGCGCCAGCACGACGCGCACGAGCTTGCGGCGATCGTCGAGGAGGTCGATCGCGCACCAGTCGCCGAGCGCCGGAACCGCCAGCTGCGCCACGCGCGCGAGCGTCGACTCGACCTCGAGCGTCGACGCGAGCAGGCGCCCGGCGTCGGCGAGCAGGCGCTGGCGCAGCTCGGTGCGCTTGGCGGCCGTGACGTCCTCGATGATGTTGACGGCCAGCGGAGCGCCGTGCTCGTCGGCGACGACGGTCGCCTTCGTCAGCAGCCAGTGCTCCTGGCCGGTCTCGAGCTCGACGCTGTTGGTGAGCATCGGCACGGGCGGCCGGCCGAGCACCGCCAGGCGCCCGGGGAAGTCGTCGACCGCGACCGGCGAGCCATCCTCCTTGGTGATCGCGAAGCGCGCCGCGAGCGCGCCCGGCCGCGCCGCCAGCACCTCGTCGAGCGAGTGCGCGCCGAGCAGCCGGACCGCGGCCTCGTTGGCGTAGACCGTCTTGCCGGCGGCGTCGTGGACCGTGACGGCCTCGGCGAGCGAGCCGAGCATGACGTCCAGGCGCGCGCGGGCGGCGTCGGCGGCGCGCCGCGCCTCCTCGGTCAGCAGCCGCGCCTCGATCGCGCCGCGGCGCGCCCGTGCGCTGAGCAGCGCGAGCAGCGTGGCGAGCGTCACGATGCCACAGCGCATGACGTGGTCGGCGCTGAGGAAGAAGTCGTTCCACACGCCGCTGGCGAGCGCGAGCGCGATCGACAGCGCGCCGGTCGCCGCCACGACCCGCGGACCGGCGACGAGCGCGAGCGCGAGCGGCGCGATCAGGTAGGCGCTCGTGAGCATGACCTCGCCCGGGATCGCCACGTCGGCGGTCACGAGCACGGCCTCGAGCGTCAGCGCGAGCGCCAGACCGGCCAAGCGCGCGCGGTCGGCGCGCTGCGTCGTAGCTCGTGCCATGCGCGAGCAGCATGCTCGGATCGCGCGCCGAATGCCACCCATTCCGGGTCGCCCCGACTCGACCATTCGTCCAGTGGCTGTTGTTTTTGCTTCAGGTGCCGATAATGGGTGGCAGTGAACCCCAGCTCGTCAGGCCCCGGCAGGACCGCCCGACTCACGCGCACCACCGTCATCGCGGTCGCGCTCCTCGCATCGATCCTCGCGACGGCGCCCGCCGCCGGCGCCGTGACGCTCGAGGGCGCACGCGCAAAGGCGCTGCGGGCGACGAAGGCCGAGCGTGCCCACGAGGGCGTGATCCTCTTCGGCCTGCGTGCGCCGATCCGCGCCCGCGCGGCGATCCGCCAGGCCGGTCGCCGGCCGGCGCCGGCGGGCTCCAGCCGCCGGGTCATGCCCGCCGTCCTGCGCGCCGGATCGGAGCCCGCGTTCTTCTTCTACCTCGATCGCGGCGCCTACCAGGCCTCCCAGCACGCCGGGCGCGTCGTGCTCGTCGGCGTCCACTCCGGCAAGGTCAGGCGCAGCCGCACGATCAGCTTCTCACCGGCGATCGACGGGCGCCTGCCGGCCTTCCTGCGCAGCCGCGCGGGCTATGAGTCCGCGCGCTACCGCGTCGCCGCGAGCGACTACGCCGTGCCGGGCGCGACCGCGCGCGCGGTGCGCGCAGGCCTGGGCTCGCTCGGCGCGGCGACGTCGCGCAGCGTGGCGTCGGACGCCGTCGTCGCGGCGCATCTCGCCGCCGAGCACTCGTGCATGGTCGCGATCGGCGGGCGCCCGTCGCAGTCGGTGCGCCAGCTCGGCTCGGCGTCGGGCTCGCCGATCCTGCCGCTGCTGCGCTTCGACTCCGCCGGCCGCACGTCGCTGAGATCCTTCGTCACGTCCGAGGCGATCGCCCGCCGCGGCTGTCGCGACATCCTGCTCGCGATCTCCGGCGACGGCTACCGCTCGCTGCCGACGCCCACGGTCCGCACCCGGCTGGCGCCGTCGGGTCGCCGCATGGGCGAGTACCACGTCAGCGCCGCGATGCTGCGCGCGCTGATCGGCGCCAACCCGTCGGTGACGTTCAAGCTCGTGATCGACGCGCCCGGCTCGGGCGGCTTCGTCGAGTCGCTGAAGTCGCTGTCGAACGTGCTCGTCATCTCGACGTCGTCGGGCTCCGCCGAGACCGCCTATCGCTATCTGCCGAGCAAGCGCATCGGCGGCGTGCTGACCGCCAACCCGCTGCGCATGCGCGCGGACTCGAGCCTCGTCACGACGCTGCTGTTTGGCGGCGCGGCGTTCGCCGCCAGCGACGCCGAGGTCGGCCATGCCGCGGCCGAGGTGGCGGCGGGGCGCGCGCCGTCGTTTCTCGCGTACGTGCTCGCGCGCGCCTTCGCGCTGAGCCGGCCGGTCGACTTCACCGCCGACCTCGGCGCGACGCAGCGCCTCTACGTCCACGGCTTCACGCCGACGGCCCCCGGTCCGGGCGGCCCGTCCGACGCCGCGCCGGTCGCGACGCCGCAGACCGTCACGACCGTGGAGGACACCGCCGCGCCGATCACGCTCGCGGGCAGCGATCCCGACGGCGATCCGCTGACGTTCGCGATCGCGGCCGCGCCGGCGCACGGGGTCCTCGGCGGGACCGCGCCGAACCTCACCTACACGCCCGTCGCCGACTACGAGGGCCCCGACGCGTTCACGTTCACGGTCAGCGACGGCTCGCTGACCTCCGCGACGGCGACGGTGTCGATCACTGTCAGCGCGGTCGACGACCCGCCGCTGACGAGCGCCGGCGGCACGCTCGCCTACGTCGAGGACGGCCCGCCCGCCGCGATCGCGCCGTCGGCGACCGTCGCCGACGGCGACTCGCCGAGCCTCGCCGGCGCGACCGTGCAGATCACGGCGGGCCTTCAGGCCGGCGCGGACGTGCTCGGCCTGCCGTCGCAGCCGGCCATCACGAGCTCCTACGACGCGCCCACCGGGACGCTGACGCTCAGCGGCACCGCGACCGTCGCCGCCTACCAGGCCGCGCTGCGCGCGGTCACCTACGTGAACACGAGCGACGACCCGTCCGCGAGCGACCGCACGGTGAGCTTCCGCGCCCGCGACGCCGGCGGCTTCGGACCCGCGTCGACGCACACGATCACGGTCCAGCCCGTCAACGACCCGCCGGCGATCGCGACGAGCGCCGGTCCGGTGAGCTACACCGAGGGCAACCCCGCCATCGCGCTGGACGCCGGCCTCGTGCTGAGCGATCCCGACAGCCAGATCACCGGCGCGACGGTGCAGATCACGAACAACCACGCGATCCCGCAGGACGTCCTCGCGCTGGCGTCGCCGCCGGCCGGAATCGCCGCCGCCTACGACTCCGCGGCGGCCAGGCTGACGCTCAGCGGCACGGCGACGGTCGCCGCCTACCAGGCCGCCTTGCGCGCCGTGACCTACCGCAACAGCTCGAGCAACCCGACGACGAGCGCGCGCACCGTGACGTTCCTCGCGAGCGACGCGTCGAGCACGTCGGCGCCGGCGACGCGCGGACTGACCGTCAACTCGACCGACAACGCCCCCGACGTGGCGAACTCCCCCGGCTCGCTCGTCTACCTGGAGAACTTCCCCGCGATGGCGATCGACACGGCGATCGCGATCACCGATCTCGACTCTGCGAACCTCACCGGCGCGACGGTGCAGATCACGACCGGCTACGTCGCGGGCGAGGACGTGCTCGCGCTGACGCCGCCCGCGGGTATCACGGTCGCGCCGTTCGACGGCGCTCTCGGCCGCCTGACGCTGTCGGGCACGGCGACGGTCGCCACGTACGAGCAGGCCCTGGAGGCCGTCACGTACCGCAACACGAGCGACGATCCGAGCACCGCGCCGCGCACCGTCACCTACCAGGCGCGCGACGCGGGCGGCTTCGGCTCCGCCGGCACGCACGGCATCACGGTCACGGCCCTCGACGACGACCCGGTCGCCGTCGACGACGCCGCGACGGTCGCCGAGGACTCCGCCGCGAACGCGATCGACGTGCGCGCCAACGACACCGACGTCGACGCCGGCCCGAAGAACGTCGCCTCGGCCAGCGACCCGGCCAACGGGACGGTGGTTGTCACCGCCGGCGCGCTGAGCTATCAGCCCGACCCGAACTACTGCAACTCCGACGGCGGATCGCCCGATGCGTTCACGTACGTGCTCGACGGCGGCTCGACGGCCACCGTCAGCGTCACCGTGACGTGCTCCGACGACCCGCCGGTCGCCGTCGACGACAGCGCGACGGTGCCCGAGGACGCGGCGCCCGTCCCGGTCGCGGTGCTGGCGAACGACACGGACGTCGACCTCGGTCCGATGACGATCTCGTCGGCCAGCGATCCCGCCCACGGGACGGTCGTGCTGACGGGCGGCTCGCCCGGCGCGTACACCGGCCTGACCTACGAGCCCGATCCGAACTACTGCAACACGCCGCCGCCCGCGGACACGTTCACGTACACGATCAACGGCGGCACGAGCGCCACGGTCTCGATGACGGTGACGTGCGTCGACGACCCGCCGACGGCGGTCGACGACTCCGCGACGCTGCTGGAGGACGCGGGTCCGACGCCGATCTCGGTGCTGGCGAACGACACCGACGTCGACCTCGGCACCAAGACGATCTCGTCGGCGAGCGATCCGGCCAACGGCACCGTCGTGCTGACGGGCGGCGCGCCGGGCGCGCACACCGGCCTGACCTATCAGCCCGATCCGAACTACTGCAACGCGCCGCCGCCGCCGGACACGTTCACGTACACGCTCAACGGCGGGTCGGTCGCGACGGTCTCGATGACGGTGACGTGCGTCAACGACGCGCCGGTCGCCGACGACGAGACGCTCTCCGGCTCGCAGGCCGCGATCGGCAACACGACGCTCGTCGTCGACGACCCGTCCGACGGGCCGCCCGCGGTCGCGGGTCCGAAGAAGACGATCACCGGCGACGTCCTCGCCGGCGACGTCGACGTCGACGGCCCCGGCCCGCTCGTCGTCACGGCCGGGACGTTCGCGACCAACGACGGCGGGACGGTCGTCGTCGAGTCCGACGGCGACTTCACGTTCACGCCCGCCGCCGGCACGAGCTGCAGCGATGCCAACGACTTCTTCGACTACACGGTCTCCGACCAGAGCACGCCGACGGCGGGCACCGACGTCGGCCGCGTGAACATCGTCATCGCCGGCTGCGTCTGGTACGTCGACAACAACGCCGCGGGCAACGGGGGCACGTCGACGGCGCCGTTCGACACCCTCGCCCAGGCCGAGTCGGCATCGGCGGCCAACCAGACGATCTTCGTCTTCGACGGTGACGACACGAGCAGCGGCTACGGCACGGGGATCGACCTCAAGCCCAACCAGCGCCTGCTCGGGGAGGCCTCGGACCTCGTCGTCGGCGCCGACGTCCTGCACGCGGGGATCCCGGCGAAGCGCCCGACGCTGACCGACAACGGCGCCGACGTCGTCGCGCTGGCCTCGGGCAACAGCGTGCGCGGCATCGACGTCGACCCGCAGGGCACGGGCGGCGGCATCGCGGGCGCCGCCGGCGACGCCGGCGGCGTGATCGACGACGTGCGGATCGTCGACACCGGCGCGGCCGGCACGCAGCCGAGCCTCGAGCTCGACACGACGACCGGCACGTTCGACATCTCGAACCTGACGATCGACAACTCCGCCGCGACCGGCACGACGAGCGGGTCGATCGGCGTGCGGCTCGCCAACGCCGGCACGGTGAACTTCGCGAGCGCCGGGACGATCTCGATCACGACCGCCGGCGCGAAGGCCCTGGACGTCAGCGGGCCGACGACGAGCCTCGGCGCGGGCAGCGTCTTGGACGCCGTCACCGTGACCGGCTCGGGCAGCGGCGGGGTGTCGATGACCGGCACGACCGGCACGACGACGTTCTCGAACCTCGCGCTGACGACGACGTCCGGAGCGCCCGCCGCGTTCCTGCTCGCCAACGCCGGCAGCGTCACGGTCGCGGCCGCCGGCACGGCCGACGTCCACGCCACCGGCGGCCCGGCCATCGACGTCTCCGCCACGAGCGGCGCGACCCTCGCGTTCGACGACGTCGACTCGACGAGCAGCGCCGGCGCCGGCGTCACCATCTCCGGCCTCGGCGGCGGCACGTTCGGCGCCAACGCCTCGAGCCTGATCTCCAACGCCGGCGGCATCGACTTCGACCTCGACGGCGGCACCGGCGCGGTCACCTACGACGGCGCGATCACCGACAACGGCGGGCAGCTCGTGCGCGTCCAGAACACCAGCGGCGCGACGAAGGACTTCAACGGCCCGATCGGCGCCGTCCCCGGCGCCCTCGGGAACGTCGGGCTGTCGAACAACGGTGGCGCGACGATCCGCTTCGACGGCGGCCTGACGCTCGCGAGAAACGGCGCCACCGCGGCGCTCAGCGCCACCGGCGGCGGCACGCTCGCGGTCACCGACCCCGCGGGTGCGGCGAGCAACAAGCTTGGAACGACGACGAGCACGGGCCTGGCGCTCAACGTCGTCAACACGACGATCTCCGACGACGACCTGACGTTCGAGAGCGTCCGCTCGAGCGGGGCGCCCAACGGGATCGTGCTCGACAGCACCGCCAACGCCAACGGACGGCTGCTGGTGACCGGCGCGGGCGCAGCCTGCTCGAGCGCCGCGAACTGCTCCGGCGGCGCGATCCAGGGCTCGACGGGCGCCGGAATCGCGCTGACGAGCGTCCCCGGCGGCGCCAGCCTCACCCGGATGGCGGTCACCAGCGGCGGCGACGACGGCATCCGCGCGACGACGGTCAACGACCTCGACCTCGCCGACAGCATCGTGACCAACAACGGCAACAGCCACACCGGCGGCGCCGAGGAGCGCGGCCTGGACTACCTCAACGTGACGGGCACGCCGCAGATCCTGCGGACGACGGTGTCCGGCTCCGACGACTCCAACGCGCACATCCGCAACACCGTCGCGGGCCCGACCGCGCTGGCCGTCGACCAGTCGACCTTCTCGAACTCGAAGTTCAACACCGGCCTGCGGCTGCGCGGCGAAGGGCCGTCGGTCATGAACGCGACGGTCACCGGCAGCGTGTTCTCCCTCAACGCCGATCCGGGCTTCTCGATGCAGACCGACTCGGCGAACACCGCTCAGCAGACGCTGCTGTTCGACAACAACGACGTGTCGGGCGGCAGCTCCAACGCCGTCTCCGGCCGCCCCGAGGTCTCGATCAACGTCGACGGCGCGTCGACCGTCAAGGCGACGGTGACCAACAACGACATCAAGAGCGCCGCCGGCGCGGAGGTCATCCTCAACACGTTGGCAAACCACACCGGCACCTTCGACGCGAAGGTCAACGGCAACCACATCGGCGACAGCCAGCCGGGCGCCCTCGACGCGCTCGCGGACGGCGGGTCGGCGATCTGGGGCTGGGCGCACGGCGACGGCATCTCGCGGATGGAGATCCGCAACAACACCGTCGCCAACTGGGGGGGACGGGGCATGGAGCTGTCCCACAACGACGGCACGGGCGATGCGGACTACACGGTCACCGGCAACGTGCTGAGCACGCCGGACGTCTCGCCGAACACCTTCGAGGGCATCTACATCGTCTCCGGCGGAGCCAGCGGCGACGCGAGCGACGTCTGCGTCGACATGGAGAACAACGACTTCGACGGCATCGGTCGCCAGGGCGTCTCCGACGTCGCGCTGGATCGCTTCGCCGGCAACCTGCTGCGCTTCGCGGACTTCAACGACACGTCCGTGCCGAACCTGCAGACCAACCTCAGAGGCAAGAACCCGGCAAGCCCCGCGCTGACCGTCGAGACGTTCAGCTTCGGTCCGACCGCGACCCCCGACACGGCCTGCGACCTGCCGGTCGGAACACCCTGATCAGCGACCCGACTGGAGGCAGGTTTTGGCCGAGCCGTTTCTTTCCGAGGTTCGGATCATGAGCTTCAACTTCGCCCCGAAGGGCTGGGCGTCGTGCAACGGGCAGCTGCTTCCGATCAACCAGAACCAGGCGCTGTTCTCGCTGCTCGGCACGACCTACGGTGGCGACGGCCGCGTGAACTTCGCGCTGCCGGACCTGCGCGGGCGCGTTCCGATCCACGTCGGCTCGGGTCACACGCTCGGCGAGCGTGGCGGCGAGCAGGCGCACACGCTGTCGATCGCCGAGCTGCCGCAGCACATCCACGCGATGAACGGCTCGTCGACGAACGCCGACGTCGTCGTGCCGACCGACAACGTCGTCGCGCAGTCCAGCCAGCTGTACGGACCGCCGGCGCAGTTGACCGCGCTCGATCCGTCGTCGAATGGATCGACCGGTGGCTCGCAGGCGCATCTGAACATGCAGCCGTTTTCGACCCTCACGTTCTGCATCGCGCTGCAGGGCATCTTCCCGTCGCCGAACTAGGAGCGAGTTGAAATGGCACAGCCATACGTCGGCGAGATTCGCATCTTCGCGGGCAACTTCGCGCCCGCGGGCTGGATGTTCTGCGAGGGGCAGCTGCTCCCGATCTCCGAGAACGAGACGCTCTTCCAGCTGATCGGCACGACCTACGGGGGGGACGGCCAGAGCACGTTCGCGCTCCCCGATCTGCGCGGTCGCCTGCCGATGCACCAGGGCAACGGCTTCATCCTTGCGGAGACGGGCGGGGCAGAGCAGATCACGCTGACGACGCAGCAGATCCCGGCTCACACCCATCCGCTGCTCGCCTCGACGGCGGTCGGCACCGCCGCGAGCCCGCAGGGCAGCGTGCTCGCCGCCAGCGGCTCGTCGAACGTCTACCGACCCGCACCCGCGTCGGTCGCGCTGTCCAATCAGACGGTCGCCCCGGTCGGCGGCTCGCAACCGCACACGAACTTCCAGCCGTATCTGTGTGTGGACTTCATCATCTCGCTGTTCGGGATCTTCCCGAGCCAGACCTAGGAGGCGGTCATGGCCGATCCTTTCGTTGCGGAGATCAGGATCTTCCCGTTCAACTTCGCGCCCAAGGGCTGGGCGTGGTGCAACGGCCAGCTCCTGCCGCTGTCACAGAACACGGCGCTCTTCTCGCTGCTCGGAACCACCTACGGCGGCGACGGCAAGTCGAACTTCGCATTGCCCGACCTGGAAGGCAGGGCACCGATGCATCCGGGCCAGGGGCCGGGCCTCAGCCTGCACGACCTCGGCGAGACCGGTGGCTCGGAGACCGTGACCCTGCTGCAGAGCGAGATCCCCGCCCACCCACACAGCGTCAGCGGGAGCAGCGGGCCCGCGAACCTGCAGGCACCGGCCGCGGACCGCGTGCTCGGGCGCGCCAACAACAACGTCTACCTGGACACGCCGGGCAACCTCACCGCGCTGGCGCCGGAGGCGCTTGCGCCGGCCGGCGGCGACCAGCCGCACAACAACCTCCAGCCGTACCTGACGTTCTACTTCAACATCGCGCTGCAGGGCGTCTTCCCGCCTCGCGCGTGACTCGCGCCACGGGCGGCGTCGCGCTGCGGCCGATCCGCGACGACGACGAGCCAGTCCTGCTGCGCGTCTACGCCTCGACGCGCGAGCAGGAGCTCGCGCCGGTGCCGTGGAGCGCGGAGCAGAAGGCGTCCTTCCTTGCGATGCAGTTCGCCGCCCAGAGCGCGCACTACGCCGAGCACTACGCCGGCATGACGGCCGACGTCGTGCTCATCGACGGCGAGCCGGCCGGCCGGCTGCTCGTCGCGCGCTGGCGTGCGGAGATCCGGATCGTCGACATCGCGCTGCTGCCGCAGTTCCGCGGCCGCGGCGCGGGCGGCGAGCTGCTGGCCGAGCTGATCGACGAGGCGACCGAGATGGGCAAGCGGCTGAGCATCCACGTCGAGCGCGACAACCGCGCGCTCCCACTGTACGAGCGGCTCGGCTTCCGGCCGGTGGGGGAGACCGGCGTCTACCTGCGGATGGAGTGGGACCCAGCCACCGCGCTCACGTGAAGATCGCCTCGTAGATCGTGCCGTCGGCGTCGCGGCCGATCGGCACGATGAAGATCTCCAGCACGCCGAGATCCGCGTGCTCGAACGTATACGTCGCCTGCGGCAGCAGCGGCTCCGGCGGGCCGCGGAAGACGAGCGTGAACGGGTCGCGGCCGCCGGGCCGCGCACCGAGCGTCGTCGCCGACTCGAGCACGAGCTCGATCGTGGCCGGCTGCACGACGACGGCGAACGTCTCGGCGACGAGCGGCTCGAACGTCGCGAGTGTCAGCTCGCCGAGGTCCATCAGCGCTCGCTGACCGCCACGTGCCGATCGGGGCCGCCGGTCAGCGAGCGGCGGCCGTCGAGCAGCTCGAGCAGCTCGTCGCCGACGACCTCGCGGCGCCAGCCCTGCAGCGTGCGGACCGCGGGCGGCGGGTGGCCGTCGCGCATGGCGAGCACGATGCGCTGCAGGTCGGCGCGGGCGGCGATGAGCTCGTAGGCGAGCTCCTCCTCGAGCGCGCGTGCGCGCAC
>JAWVGK010000043.1:0-9106 GCA_033855155.1 Solirubrobacteraceae bacterium
CCGCGAGGGCCATCGGCGTCGAGCGCATGCCCGTCACAACGCGCGCCGGCGCTCCAGGTAGCGGGGTAGCGGCGGCGGCCCGGCGTCCGCGGGCGCGTGGCATGCCCGGATTCGCGCCGCGTCGCCCGACGCGCAACCCCGCGCCGCGTCGCCCGACGCGCACCCCCCGCCGCGTCGCCCGACTCGCAACGGCGCGCGGCCCCCGCCACGGCCGCGCGGCGCCACCGAGCCGCGGTCGCTGCTCACTAGCATGGCCGCAATGTCCGTTCCCGTGACCCTCGCCGAGCTGCCGGCCGCGATCGAGCGCTTCGGCTCCAACCCATACCTCGTCACCGTCGGCGCCAACGCGCAGCCGCGCGCGACGTCGGTGCGCGTCGAGTGGCAGGGCCGCGTGCTGATGACCGGCGCCGGCACGCGCACCGCCGCGAACATCCGCGAGAACGACGTGATCGTGCTGCTGTGGCCCGCGCCCGCCCCCGGCGAGCATGCGCTGATCGTCGACGGCTGGGCCGAGGTGCACGGCGACTCGGTGCTGATCCAGCCGGCCAAGGCCGTGCTGCACGTTACGCGCCACTGACGCCACGGTCCGATCGCGCCGCGCGGGCGACCGGTCACCATCGTTGACACGCGCGCCGCCGCCGGGGCATGCTGGGCGCCCATGAGCGAGCGCTACCACGACGGCTCGCGGGAGCTGCAGGACCGATTCGACACGCGACGCCTCGCCGACCGCCTGCACGAGCGCGTCGTGCGCGACGTCATCCGGCCCGAGGATCGCGAGTTCATCGAGCGCATGGACATGTTCTTCCTCGCGACCGCCGACGCCGCCGGACAGCCGCAGTGCTCCTACAAGGGCGGCGACCCGGGCTTCGTGCGCGTGCTCGACGAGCACACGCTCGCGTTCCCCAACTACGACGGCAACGGCATGTACCTGTCGCTCGGCAACGTGCTCGTCAACCCGAGCGTCGGGCTGCTGCTGATCGACTTCGTCGCCGAGCGCCCGTCGCGCATGCGGATCGAGGGCCGCGCGTCGATCGCCGAGCACGACGAGCTCGCGTGGGAGTACCCGGGCGCGCAGTTCGTCGTCCGCGTGCAGGTGCAGCGCGTGTTCCCGAACTGCCCGCGCTACATCCACCGCATGGCGCTCGTCGAGCGCTCGGCCTACGTGCCGCGCGTCGGCGCGCCGCCGCCGGTGCCGGAGTGGAAGCGCAGCGACCTCGCCGCCGGGGCGCTGCCCGCCGGCGACCCCGCCGCACAAGCCCCGTAGCGCCGCCGCATGCCGGCTTCGACGTAGCATGGGCGCCGTGGCCCCCGTCAGCTCGATCGCCG
Source organism: Solirubrobacteraceae bacterium (assembly GCA_033855155.1). GTDB lineage: Bacteria > Actinomycetota > Thermoleophilia > Solirubrobacterales > Solirubrobacteraceae > CADCVQ01. The sequence goes on from JAWVGK010000043.1 coordinate 1,327, forward strand.
AGCCGCCCGCGGCAGTCGTCCCCGAAGTCCGCGGCGAGCCGCCGCCGCTGCGCGGGGGCGCGCTCGCGCTCGCGCGCTTCATGCGCGAGCACGGGATGCTGACGCTGCCCTACGCGAAGCTCGTCGCGCGCTGGCTGTGGTTGAAGCTGCGCTTCCGCGGGCGCCTGAAGACCGACGGCCTGTGCTTCGTCTGCCCCGGCGTGACGATCGAGATCGGCCGCGACGCGACGCTGCACCTCGGCCGCTGGTCGTGGATCGGGCACGGCTCGAAGATCCGCGTCCACGAGGGCGAGGCGCGCATCGGCGCGAAGACCGTGCTCGGCCAGGAGTGCACGATCTCGGCCTTCCAGCACGTCTCGATCGGCCGCGAGTGCATCGTCGCCGACCGCGTGATGCTGATCGACTTCGACCACGGCGTCGTCGAGGTCGAGCGCCCGGTGCGCGCGCAGGGCATCTACAAGCGCGACGTGCGCGTCGGCCACAACGTCTGGATCGGCTACGGCGTGGCGATCCTGCGCGGCGTCACGGTCGGCGACAACAGCGTGCTCGGCACGTCGACGATCGTCAGCCACGACGTGCCGGCGAACGCGGTCGCGGCGGGCGTGCCGGTGCGCGTCATCCGCATGCGCGAGGCGCCGCGGGTCATGCGCTGGGAGTAGCCCACGCGGCCGCGAGGTGCACGATCACCGCGGCGGCCGCCGCCATGTCCTGCAGCGAAGCCCACTCGCGGACGGAGTGATACGCGTGCCCGCCGGTGAAGACGTTCGGCGTCGGCAGGCCCATCGCGCTGAGCCGCGAGCCGTCGGTCCCGCCGCGCACCGGCTCGCGCAGGGGCTCGAGGCCCTCGCGCCGGATCGCCGCGATCGCGTGCTCGACAACCTCCGGGAACGGCTCGAGGTGCGCGCGCATGTTCGGGTACTGCTCGACGACGTCGACCGCGACCGACGCGCCGGGCGTCGCGTCGACGACCGCCTGCGCGGTGGCGCGCAGCAGGTCCACGTGGCCGCGCAGCAGGTCGTCGTCGAAGTCGCGCACGATCGCGCGGACCTCGGCGCGAGCGGCGTCGCCGCTGATCTCGAAGACGTGGATGAAGCCGTCGCGACCGGCCGTCGTCTCGGGCGTCAGGCGGTCCTGCGGCAGCGCGGCGACGATCCGCGCGGCGACGCGCGACGCGTTGACGAGGATCCCGGTGGCGAAGCCGGGATGGACGTCGACGCCGGTGACGGCGATCGTCGCCTCGACGGCCGAGAACGTCTCGTCCTGGATCTCGCCGAGCGACGACCCGTCGAGCGTGTACGCGCAGCGCGCGCCGAAGGCCGCGACGTCGAACAGCGTCGCGCCCTCGCCGATCTCCTCGTCGGGCGTGAAGCAGATGCGGATCGTCGGCCGCGGCAGCTCGGGGTGCGCGCGCAGGTGGGCGACCGCGGTCACGATCTCCGCCACGCCGGCCTTGTCGTCGGCGCCGAGCAGCGTGTCGCCCGAGGCCGTCACGATGTCGTGGCCGACGCGCGAGGCGAGGTGAGGCTCGGTCTCGGGATCGAGCGTCGTCGCGCCCTTCGGCAGCCGGATCGTGGCGCCGTCGTAGTCGCGGTGGACGATCGGGACGACGCCCGCGCCGGGCGCGTCGGGGCTCGTGTCGACGTGCGCGACGAGGCCGACGACCGTCGCCGGATCGCCTCCCCCGCTGGCCGGCAGCGTCGCCGTCACGTAGCCGTTCTCGTCGACGGCCGCGTCGTCGAGGCCGGCCTCTGCCAGCTCGCGCACGAGCAGCGCCGCGAGCTCGAGCTGTCCGGGCGTGCTCGGACATCGCGTGCGATCGCGGGCGGACTGCGTGTCGATGCGCACGTAGCGCTCGAAGCGGGCAAGCAGGTCGCCGGCGAGCTGCGCGGCGAGCGGTGAGGTGAACGGCGTCATGGCCGCGTGAACGCTAGCCGAGCACGGCCCGCAGCCCCGCCGTCGCGACCACGGCGACCGCGACGCCCGCCAGAACCGAGCCGCCGCGCGCGAGCACGATCCCCGCGAGCGCGACGCCCGCCGTCTGCGCGCCGACCGCGATGTGCCTGCCGTTCGCCAGCGCCGCGGTCACGACGAGCGCGGCGAGCAGCGCCGGCGCCATCAGGACGATCACGCCGCCGACCCACGCCGGCAGCTCGCGCCCGCCGAGCGCCACCGGGCCGAAGCCCTTGATCAGCGCGGTCACGATCGCGCAGCCGGCGACGACGAGCCACAGCTGCGCGCTCACGGCGCCGGCTCCCGTCGCCGCCACAGGCCCGCGAGGGCGGCGGCGCTCGCGGCGAGCACCGGGACGCCGGCGGGCGTGAACGCCACGAGCGAGAGCGCGATCAGCGCGCCGCCGAGCGCGACGCCGCGCGAGCGCCGGTCGCGCAGCTCGGCGACCAGCAGCGCGAGGAAGAACGCCGGGTAGACGGCGTCGAGGCCGAGCGCGTCGGTGTCGCCGATCAGGTCGCCGCCGAGCGCCCCGGCAGCCGTCCCGGCGACCCAGGTGACGTACTGCGGCGCGGTGGCGCCGAACAAGAACCAGCGATCGAAGCCCCCGCCGCCGGTGCTCGCCATCGCCCACGACGAGTCGACGACCGGCTGGCCCTGCGCGGCGCGCCTCAGCCAGCCGCCGGGCAGCGACGGCGCGAGCGCGACGCCCATCGGCAGGAAGCGCGAGTTCATGAGCGCCGCGGCCGCGACCGCCGGGGCGACACCGCCCCCGCCCGCGACGATCGCGATCGCGGCGAACTGCGCCGATCCGGCGAACACGACCGCCGACATGGCGATCGCGCCGAGCGCCGAGAAGCCGGCCTTCAGCGCGAGCACGCCGAACGACAGCGACAGCACGAAGCCGACGATCGCGAACGGCGTCCCGGCACGCACCCCCGCGCGAAAGGACTCGCGCGGCGGTCGGGCGGGCGTGTCGGGTGCGGGCGCCGCTGCCACCGCGACAGCGTGCCAGACGGCGCCGGCTCAGCTCGGATCCACCGAAGGTCGTGGATGGCTCGGCGTCGGGAGTCGAGTCAGCGTGGATCGGCCGCGAATCCGCAGGGTGGGATCCTTCGGAGAGCGGCCGATCCGCGCTGGCGAAGGCTCCCGACGTCGAGACGCCGCGAGATTCGGTGGATCCGGGCTCAGTAGTTGGGCCGCAGGTCGGCGACGGGCTTGTGGCCGACGACGAGCAGGTACGGCGCGGGGACGCGCGTCTCGCCGTCGCCGCAGTCGAGCTCCTCCATCCAGGCGCGCAGCTCCTTGCGCAGGTTGTCGTAGACCTGCGGGTCGAACTGTGCCCTCGCCGTGACGAGCGGCCCGAAGCTCGCCTCGTAGTGCGCGAGCATCGCGTCGACGGACTCGAACACGAGGTCGACGCTCAGCGGCTCGATCGCGAGCACGAGCTGGCCACCGAGGCGGCGGCGGACGTGCCCGTGCGTTCCCCAGTCCGTCGGAGCGCTCTCGTCCGCAGCGAGCTTGCCGCGCAGCATCGTCGACAGCCGGCCCGGGAGGCTCTCGGGGCACCAGTTCGCCATCACGATCTCGCCGCCCGGACGGCACACGCGGATGAGCTCGTTGGCGGCGAGCTTCGAGTTGCCGGCGAAGATCGCGCCGAACGCCGACAGGACGCGGTCGAAGCTGTCGTCCTCGAAGGGCAGCGCTTCGGCGTCGCCTTCGATCCATTCGACCTCGACGCCGGCGTCCGCGGCGCGCCGCCGCGCGGCATCGAACTGCTCGGGTGCGATGTCGAGGCCGATGACGTCGCCGCCCGCCTGCGCGGCGCGGATCGCCGCACTGCCGGTGCCGGTTCCGACGTCGAGCACCTTCATGCCGGCCTCGATCGAGACCGTGCCGGCGACGACCGCGCCGACCTCCCACGTCAGCTCCGCGATCGCGTCGGGATCGCCTGCCGCCCACAGCGCGCGCTCCGCCGTCAGATTCGTCTCACTGCTCATCGCGTAGCCCTTCGTAGGTTGCCCGCGAGGTTACGCGACCGGCGGCGCAGTCACGCCTCAGCCTGGCTCAGGCGCAGTTCGGCCACGCCGCCGCGCCGTCGCGCGCCAGGAGCTTCGCGGCGCGCCGGTCCTGCTCGGCCTCGGGGGCGTCGGCGGGGCTGCCGCGGCCGCCGACGCTGCGCCACGTCCCCAGCGAGAACTGGTACTTGCCGTAGTAGCTCCCGCCGGCCGACACAGCCTCGGGGTCGCCGCCGGACTCGCACTGGGCGATCGCGTCCAGGCGCGGGTCGAGCGCGGCGCCCTCGACCAGCGGGTCATCGGGATCGATGCCGAGCGCCTCGAGCGTCCGCGGTCCGAGCAGGCCGTCGACCTGCAGCCCGTGGGCACGCTGGAAGTCGCGCGTCGCGCGTCGCGTCGACGGCCCGATGATGCCGTCGGCCTCGACGCCGAGCGCGCGCTGGATGGCGAAGATCGTCGCCTCGTCGAGGGCGTCGCCGGCGGTCGCGCCGCCGGTGGGGCCCGCGCCGCCCGTGGCGGCGAGCGCTCCGGCGCTGATCAGCAGCAGCCCGGCGGCGGCCACGAAGGCCGAGCCGCGGCTGCGCAGCGCGCGCCGGCGGCGCAGCGCCGCGGCCGCCCGCCGCGCGCGCGAGCCGCAGAGCGAGCGTCGGAACTCAAGCTCATGGGCCGCATCGCTGCGATCGGCGGAAGCCGTCGCCGTCACGTCGTCGTCACGTCTGTACATCCTGGGCGCTCTCCTCGGTCGTCTCGGCGCCTACGGGGTTAGCTGTCGGGCTCGCGCTAGACGTGCGCTACGCCGCCGCACCAACCGGGCTGGTTGGTGGGTGGTGATTCGCCCCAAGACCGGAACGCTCCGGGCTCAGTGGTTCCCCCGCTCCCAGTCGCGCGGAGCGCCCAGGATTCGGCTCTGATGTACTGCAGTCCGGCATATTATGTCCCCCCGGCGCGTGGCGCGTTCTGAAAAGTCCGCAAGATGCGCGAAAAACGTTCGGCACTCGGCTATGCGTCTGGGCCGATCACGGTTCGAGCAGGGCGGCCGAGGTTGCCTCCGGCGCGAGGTTGCGCAGCCGCGGCGCGAGCGTCCCGGGCGCCGCGAGCGCCGCGTCGAGCGCGCCGCGATGGCCGGCGGCGCGCTCGCGGCCGTAGGGCTCGGCGAGGTCGCGCGCGACGAGGAACGCCCAGTCGCTGGATTGCAGCGCGAGCAGCTCGCGGACGGCGCGCGCGTCGGCCCCGGCCCCCGCGGCGAGCGTGCGCAGCTCGGCGTCGCGCGCGCTCCACGCCATCTGCGCCACGGGCGGCGCGCTCCACGTCGACAGGTCGCGCGGCGTGCCCCACGACGTGACCGGCAGCTGCGCCGGCGCCGCCGCGGGCTCGTGGCGGGCGAGCGCGTCGTCGAGCGTCGCCAGGCGCAGGCCCTGGCGAGGCGCCTCGTCGAGGACCGCCGCCAGCCACAGCGGTCCCTCGTGCCACCAGTCGCCGAGCAGCTCGGTGTCGAGCGCGCAGACCGCGAGGCCGCCGCCGGCGACGCGCTCGCGCGTGCGGGCAACGAAGTCCGCCGCGTGGCGTCGCGCGGCCCGCGCCGCGCGGGCTGGGTCATACGGCGCGCCGTCGTTGCTCCAGGCGCGGTGGCGGTGCTCGGTGAAGCGGTGGTAGTTGCGGTACGCGCCGTCCGCCGGGTAGCCGCCGTCGCTCCAGACGAGCTCGATCGTCGCGCGGTCGATCGGCACGAGCAGCAGCCCGGCCGCGCTGCGCAGCGGGCGCAGGTGCTCGGCCGGCGCGAGCACGTCGGTGAGGTCGACGCAGACCGCGTGCGCGCCGGCCTGCGTCAGCGGCCCGTCCAGCCACGGCGCGTACGCGCACTCGGGCAGCCACAGCCCGCCGCGCCAGCCGTCGCCGAAGCGCCGGCGATGGGCGTCGATGCCGGCGCGCAACTGCAGGCGCACGCCCGCGTCGGTCGCCAGCAGCGGCAGGATCGCGTGCGTCGCCGACGACGTCCAGGCGGCGTGGCGGCCGAGCGCGCCGAGCACGTCGCCGTCGCGCGCCGCGAGCGAGCGGCGCGCGCCGGCGTACTGCGCGGCGGAGTGCTCGAGCGCGGCGACGACGCCGTCGTCGCCCGCCCGCCGGGCTGTCGCGACATCGCGACGGTGCGACTCGACGCGGATCTGCGCGAGGAACGCGTCGCAGCGGCCGATCGCGCCGGGCGCCTCGAGCTGGTCGCAGAGCACCGGCGTCAGCGACAGCGTCAGCGGCGGGGTGGGGTCGCAGTCGAGCAGCTCGAGCAGCGGCAGGTACGAGGTCGCGATCGCCTCCCACAGCCACTCCTCGCCGAACGGCCATGTGCCGAAGCCCTCGACGTAGGGCATGTGCGAGTGCAGGACGATCGCGAGCTCGCCGGGGCCGGCGCTCACGAGCGCAGCACCGCGACGAGGTCCAGCGCGCCCGTCAGCTCGCTCGCCGTCGCCCGCCGCAGCGCGAAGTCCGACGCCGCGATCGCCGGCGTGAAGCGGTCGTAGAAGCGCCGCGTGATGCCGAGGCGCTGGTGCACGGCGTCCCACCCGAGGCGCAGCGCCGCGCCGTGGACGGCGAGCTTGCGCGCGTGGAAGAGCCCGTACAGCTCGACGCGGGCGAAGTGCGCGCGGCACAGCGCCGCGAACTCCGCCGGGCGATACTCGTGCACGTGCCACGGGTTGCCCGACCGCTCGGCGCCCGGCGGGGCGAGCGTCAGGACGTTCGGCGTCGATACGAACGACACGCCCGTTTCTCCGACGAGCGCCTTGAAGCGGTCGAGGATCTCGCCGGGGTTGCGGACGTGCTCGATCGTCTGCAGGAAGACGATCGCGTCGCACGGCTCCTCGTAGAGCTCGACGAGCGTGCGTGCGAAGGTCAGGTTCTCGCGGACGTAGCGCAGGCGCGCGTGCTCGTGCGCCTCCGGGTTGGCGTCGACGCCGACGACCGCCGCCGCGCCGGCGCGCGCGAGCACGTCGGAGCCGTAGCCCTCCCCGCAGGCGAGGTCCGCGACGCGCAGCCCGGCGACCTGCCGCGCGATCCACTCGTAGACGACGAGGTGGCGCCGAAACCAGTAGTTCTCCTCGGGCACGTCGGGCAGCGTGCGCTCGCCCGTGAGCGCCAGCGGCGGCACGCCCGGCGGCTGGTCGCGCTGCTCGTAGAGCTTGGGTGGATCGGGCGCCGCCATGCGGGCGGCAGCCTATGGGGACCGGGCCGGCGGTGACCGACTCGACGGGCTCGCGTCGCAGGCCCGCGATGCCGATGCGTACCGCACCGGTGGCTCTCCTGCGCGCATCGATCCTCCTCGCCGTGCTGGCGCTGGCGCTTGCCGGCTGCGGTGGTCCGGACGCGACGCTCGCGACGCCGCCGATCGCGACCGTCGTCCAGGACGACGCCGAGCTGCTGCATCGCTCGCCGCGGCGCATCGCGGCGACGCTCGACGACCTGCGCGACCTCGGCGTGACCTGGGTCCGCGTGACGGCCGGCTGGTCGGTGATCGCGCCCTCGCCGCGGTCGGCGCGCCGGCCGGCGTTCGACGCGCGCGATCCGCGCGCCTACCCGCACGGAGCGTGGGCGGCGCTGGACCGCGTCTACGCGATGGCGATCCGCCGCGGCCTGCGCCCGTCGATCGACATCGCCTTCTGGGCGCCGCGCTGGGCGGTCGCGCGGCCGTCGCGCCACCCCGACCGCCAGCGCGACACGATCGCCGCGGCCGACTACGCCGACTTCGCGCAGGCCGTCGCGCGCCGCTATCCGCGTGCGGTCGCGTTCACGGTCTGGAACGAGCCCAACCACAACGCGTTCCTGCT
>JAWVGK010000044.1:0-2638 GCA_033855155.1 Solirubrobacteraceae bacterium
CGACGCCGATCACGGCCTTCATGGCCGTCGCCACGAAGGCGGCGGCGTTCGGCGTCATCCTGCGCCTGTTCGACGTCGCGCTGATCGACGTCGCGCTGGACTGGGGCCCGCCGCTGGCGGCGCTGGCGGCGTTCACGATCATCGTCGGCAACGTCGGCGCGCTCGGGCAGTCCTCGCTGAAGCGGCTGCTGGCGTACTCGTCGGTCGCGCAGGCCGGCTACATGCTCGCCGGCGTCGTCGTCGCGTCGCGCCTCGGCATCCAGGCGACGGTCTTCTACCTCGCCGTCTACCTCGTCATGAACCTCGCCGCGTTCGCCGTCATCGTCGCGCGCGAGCGCGAGACCCCGCTGGGCGACGACATCGCCTCGCTCAACGGGCTCGGCGCCGACCGGCCGCTGCTCGCCTGGCCGATGACGATCGCGATGCTCGCGCTCGCGGGCTTCCCGGCGACGGCGGGCTTCATCGGGAAGTTCTACCTCATCGACGCGGCCGTCTCGGGCGACTACGCCTGGCTCGGCGTCTTCATCGTGATCGGCTCGATGATCTCGCTCGCGTACTACCTGAAGGTCGTCGCGGCGATCTGGATGACGGCGCCCGACAGCGCCGACCTCGCGGTGCGCGGGCCGGGCGCGGAGCCCGTGCTGGCGGGCGGCTCGGACGAGGCGACCGGCCTGCGCGCGCAGGGCGAGGTCGTCGCGGTCGCCGTCGTCTTCGGGGTGCTGACCGTCGTGCTGGGCGTCGTGCCGACGCCGCTGTTTCACGCCGTGCGCGACGCCGGCGCGGCGCTCGGGTTGCTGTAGAGCAGCTCAGGCGCCGTCCGAAGCGATCGCAGCGTCCTCGAGATGGACGGCGCCGGCGCTGTCGAGGGAGTACAGCCCTCGCACTCGAGCGCCCGCGGGAACGGCGTGCCGGTTCTGGCGCATGGACAGCGCCGCGTTGGTCATGGCGATCACGGCGGCATCGGCGCGCTGCGCATCCCCCACGTCGCCGAACACGGCCAGGACGTCTGACCATCGCCACAGGCGAGAGCGTCGGTCGAGGTGCATGACCGGGGCGGGGAAGTTGCCGGGTCCGCGGCGGCCGGCGATCAGCAGCCGGACGCTCTCGCGTGACCGGCCGAGTCGGTCGGCGATCTGCGTGGCGGTCACGAGGTCGTCCGGGCCGACGCGCAGAACCCGCAGCCCCGTCGACTCGACCGCGGCTATGGCACCGCTCAGCGCCTCGGCCAGCGAGTGCGCCACACGATCGAAGTCGCCGAACCACGCGCCATCGACGGCACCGAAGGTCGCATCGTCACAGCCCGCCTCGAAGAGGGCGTCGATATGCGGCGTTGGATCGCCGGACAGCGTGAGTGTGAACGTGTGCTCGATCAAGTCGATCGCTACGTGGCTATGCGTGCGGACACTTCCGGACAAGTCGCGTGAGCTGCTTGGCATGGTTCCCGTAGTTCCTGGGCGTCGACCAGACTGACGCCGAGCACCCCTGGCCGCACTTGACGATGCCCCAACTGTGGCCGGAGGACTTGGGCTCGACCGTCCAGCCCTGGGCTTCGAGGTGGGTGAGGGCCTTCTCGATCTCCTTCTTGGGATGCTTGGCTCGCGCCACCCGTCACCAGGCTACACCGAGGTGTTGGGAGTTGTCAACGGCTCGTCATCGCACAAGCATCCCGCGCCCCCTCGACCGCGCTCAACCAGCCACGCAAACGCGACTACGACGGATGCGGTAGGGCAGCCGCTTTGACGGGCCGCACGCGCAGCAAGTCGAGGATCGCGAGCGCCTCGCGGCGCCGGCGCGCCGGCCCGTAGACGTGGGCCTGGAACGCGCGCCCGCCGTCGCGGAAGCGCACGACGCGGCTCGTGCCGAAGCACTCGAAGTTGCCGAGCGAGCTGCGCGGCAGCCGCAGCCGCGCCGGCCGGCGCGGGAAGCGCGCGCGCTGGCGGGGGTTGAGGCCGTCGTACTCGAACAGGAACACGAAGCCGTCGCTCGCGCGCCGGGCGCGCTGCGCCGTGACCGGCGAGCAGTTGCGATCGGGCCGGCGCTGGCGCAGCGGGAAGGTGCCGAGCGCGATCTGGTTGCGCGCCGACACCGCCTGCGTCAGCGCGTGCGGATAGACGCGCCAGGCGCTCGGGCGCACGAGGTGCAGCCCGCGCGCGGCGTCGTCGTACGGCAGCGCGTCGTCGCCGCTGAGGCGCACGGGGCGCCGCGGCGCGATCCGCAGCGAGTCCAGCAGGGCGAAGGCCCGCTTCGCCTGCGCCGGCGAGGCGCTGCGCCCGACAGCGACGAGCACGTGGAAGCCGCGGCCGCCGTCGCGAAACCCGAACCAGTACGACACGAACGCCGGGTGCTCTCCCGCGCACTCCTGCGCCTCGGAGCGCGTGTCGCCCTGCGCGGAGAAGTGCGCCGGACGCCGCGCGAACGACGACGTCGAGCCGAGGCGCTCCTGCACGATCACGAGCACGTCCTGCGGACGCATCGCGTGCAGCGCCGCCGACGGCATGTGCGCGCACAGACCGCCCACCGGCAGGCGCCCGGTGCCGGCGCTCAGCAGCTGGCGCGGGTTGGTCAGATGCGGCGTCAGCGAGCGCGATGCGGCGTGCCAGCCGGCGGGTAGGAGGTAGCGCACGCCGTCGCCGCGGAT